>JAJFUQ010000047.1 GCA_021372355.1 Nocardiaceae bacterium
CCTATTGCCTGTAACACTTCGTTGAGATCAGAGAATTGGCCGCCAACGTTGGCCTCTGGGTTGTTGAGAAAAAGGTCGTAGACGATCCCCGGATTGCAGGTCACATTGGCAATCAGATCGCGACATTCGGCGATTTCGTACGGGTTGGCAGAGTCTGCCGAGAACAGCAATGACGTCGGCCTACGTTGCCCATCCCGGGCATAGCCGATATCGCGAACGAGATCCAGGGTGACAGAGTGTGTCCCGGTGGTCTCCACACGGAAACCGGCTGGTGTGGATTCTCGCTTCGGCTCGAACAGATCAACAACCTCGCGGAAGCGAGCAGAGATATTCACCGCCGAACCAGTCTCGACCTGCGCCAGGATCGCGGGGTGAACTGCGTGAACGTATTCCGAGGCCCCCGACTCGACCCGCAACTGTCGTTCCCTGATCACTGTGGCGGAGTCGAGGTTTGGGTGAAGGGATGTTACGAGCACTGCACTTCCTTTATCTCAGTGGTGGCATTTACCAGACTTAGGCTGTCTTGGAACGCTTTGCTGGCGGCGATGTCGTCAAGGCGCGTCATACAGGCGCGGCTATAGGCGGAATGGTCGAACTCGACGAAGTGCGTGGTGCTGGCCGCCGCCGCCCATAGCGCCTCGCGCAAGCGGCTGTGGAAGCGATACATTCGCAGAGCCGCGAGCAGATATTCGAGTGAATCCCCCGTCGAGTTGTACTCGTCGGCGAATTGGCGTTCCTCGACGGCACTCAACTCCCACTTCTCGGCAAAATCACCACAATCGAAGAACCTGTCTCCGCCGCCCGCATACTCCCAATCGATGAGGCTTACGCCCGACTGCGAGACCAGCACGTTGCCAACCGAAAGGTCTGCGTGTAGCAAGCAGGGTTCGTACGTGCCTCGAGCCCGCTGGCAGCGCCTACTCAATTCGATCGCCCACGTGAAGGGAGCGGACGCCTGCGGGATCAATTCCTCGACCCTCCGGAATAGCCATTCAGCGCCATCGAACGGGTCCGAGATGTAGTTTCGCAACCGAGTCCCGCGGGTGTTCTTATGCAGTCGAGACAATGCGGCGGCAGCCAAGGTGATTACCCGCGAGCGGTCTTCGGGTCCGGATGCGCCGGCGTTCTCGAGGAAGTCAGTGATCAGAGCAGATGGATTGCCTTGTCGCCATGCCACGAGTTTCGGGCCCAGCTTCAGTTCTTCGACAATCGGCATTACCTGCTTCTGAGTGTGGCGGTTGATTCCGATACGCGCTGCGAGCTCGTTGGAGAGCAACAGTTGAACGGCGAAATCCTCTTGTGCGCCACTGGAATCTGATTCGACGGTGACCCGCCAATTACGATTCGTCATGCCGCCGTCTAGCGCGACCGACTTCCAGGGTCGGCTCGGCCATTGCGCTCGAACGACGGTTTCCAAGTCACGCTGTGCGGTGGAATCTGAGTTAGTCATGGGTCGCCCTGGCCGCTACGCGTGTGTGCCGGAGTCGAGGAACGGTTCGTCCTTCTGAGCCAATCGCTCAGCGGTGGGTACCGCGATGTAGCGTGCCAGGACGATGGCGAGAATGGCCGCAGTCAGCTTTCCTACGAGCACAGCGCCGATCAAGTTTGGCTGGAAGTTGGCCGTGAATGACAGGTGATCGCCCAGCAAGAAGCCGCCACATACCACGAACGCGATCGATATCACCTTATCCCGCGGCGACATGTTCTTGACGACGTGGAAGAGCGCGAGCGCATTTGCCGCACCGCCGAGCATTCCGGTGACTCCGGTTTCGCCGATTCCTACCCGATTCCCCAGGCGGCTCAGTGGCCCGGCGAGAAATTTGTTGATCGCGTAGACCATGGGAAACGCACCTGCGAGCATGATTCCGACCGCACCGACGACCTCGAGGGCACGGAAGTGGTCATCCGCCGTGGCAATGATCGGCTCGAATCCCCACGCTCCGAACATCTTCGTGAAGATGCCGGTGAAGTACTCGACGATCGACAGTGCGAGGATTATCTTCACGGCCGCATCGATCAGGCGGCCAAAGATGATGAACGCCTTGATCATAAATCCCGGTGCGAACTTCAGTCCGGCGGCGATGGCTACGACGATCAGCAGCAGGGGGAGCAGATTGGCGAGTAGCTCTCGAATGTTGAGGCCGTCAATAACAGTCTCCGAAGGCCCGGTTGTTCGCACATCTCCACGGATGAGCGGACGCGTGATCATTATGATCACCATGGTCACCAAGACCCCGATCGGGATTGTGAGCACGCCCGACATGATGCCCAATGCCATGTATCGCTGGTCGGTCTTCTGTAGCATCGCGAGACCAACGGGGACGGTGAACACAATCGTCGCACCGGCCATGAACCCTGTCACCATTGCCGTGATCCACGCTCCGCTATCACCCGCCGTAGCGAAGGCAAGTTGATACCCGCCCATATCGGAAGCGATGAATGTGGTTGCCGCGATCGAAGGGTCGGCCCCCAATGCTTGCCAGATCGGCCCGGCTCCCTTCTCGACTGCGGTGGTCAGGTATGGGATGGACGCCATGATCCCCGCTACCGGGACGAACAAGTGGCCGATGGAATGAATACCTTGAAGAAATTCCTTCCCAATTCCGGAATCACTGTTACGTATCGCAAATGCAGCACCGATGAGGACGAACGCCATCATGGTGTAGAGAACTATGTTACTGACTATTTGCATGACCCCTCACTTCTGTATGCGGAGCCTTGACGTTCAGGAGTTCTAATAGATGTCTGTATTCGACTACTCCGTGAATCATGCTCTCGCCCAAACCTTTCCCAGCGTTCTGTATCGGTTGGCCCGGGTCTCCGAGCTCGCTGACGACAACTGCTGCAGCGCTGAGATCTTCATGGATCGTGTAAGTGCTTGGTGTCGCGATTACAGCAGTGATGCCGGCTGTGAGCGCCGCCTGTACACCTATCGCGGAGTCCTCGACAACAACTGCGTCCGCGGCCTTGACGCCCAACCGATTGAGGGCAAGCAGATAAATGTCCGGTGCAGGCTTCTTCAGCTGAACATCATCGCCCGCGCACACGGTGAAGTGGCCGGCCAGGTCCGCTCCCATCACCTTGTTCAGGACCGCACGGACTGATTCGTGCGCAGAGGTCGACGCGACTGCGAGTAGCCAACCTTGTCGAAGCGCTTCGCGAGACAACCGTCGAACGCCGGAGCGAGCCTTAATTGCACCAGAGTCGAGCAATTCGACATATAGTTCGGTCTTTCGCCGATGCCATGTCGCGATCAGGGTTTCGAGTTCGATTCCATTGGTGAGTTCGTGTTGCTCGAGGAATTCTCGGGATAGGAGAGCGCGTAGCCGCTCCTTGCCGCCGCCGACCTGCAGAGCCTGCCGGTAAGTCTCGTCGGTCCACTGGAATGCGACTTTGTTTTCCGCAAAAACCCTATTGAACGCGACTCGATGGCCGTCCCGTTCGGTGTCGGCAAGAACACCATCGCAGTCGAGAATAAGCGCTTTCACGACGACACCGAGCCGGCACTGCCGAACTGTCGGATGTAGCGGACCA
>JAJFUQ010000048.1 GCA_021372355.1 Nocardiaceae bacterium
GAACAGGACGATTTCCTCAACGCGATCGTCCTGGTGTCCGACGCGACGTTCGAGCCGATGGATTGGCTGCGCGTGGCGCATCAACTCGAGCGCGACGCCGGCCGCGTGCGCGATGTTCGGTGTGGACCGCGCACGCTCGACGTCGATGTCGTGGACTGAGATGGCATCGTCTCGCCTGATCCCGTGCTCACGCTCCCGCATCCACGGGCCCACGAGCGTGCCTTCGTTCTGGTGCCATGGCTCGCGGTCGAACCGAACGCGCTGCTCTCGGTCGCCGGGCAACGAGTACCGGTCGCAGCGTTGGTCGCTCACCTCGCTGCCGATGAAGTCGCCGGGGTTCGCCGTACCGATTTCCGGCTGAGCGAGGTCCAGGAGTGAAACCAACTCGCATCCTCGACCTGCTGGGTCTGGGCGCATTCGCGGCGGTCATCGCGTTTGTCCTGGTGAGCGTCTTCTATGCCGATTTCCCACCGATCACGACCCTCGCCGGTGGCTCGCTCTACCCGGTCGCGGCACTCGAGGTCGCGATGGCCTTCTTCATCCGTTCCCGCGTGATGGGCAAGCGGGAGATCGGGCAGGCTCGCGAGCAGTTGCACCCAATCACCGTTGCGCGGGCGGTAGCGCTGGCGAAGGCATCTGCCCTGGTCGGAGCGGCCAGTACCGGTATCTGGCTGGGCTTCCTCGGGTTCGTCGTGGCGAAGCAGGCCGAACTCAAAGCGGCGATGTCGGACCGAACCGGAGTCGTCGTCGGACTCGTTGGTGCCATCGCGCTGACCGCCGCCGCGCTGTGGCTCGAGCACTGCTGCAAGATGCCGGAGGAACCGCCGGAGGAACCCTTAGCCTGATCGAGCGGTTTCGCTCTTGTGCCGAATCAGCGGACCGCTTTCCAGGTCATTGGTGCGCCGACTGCTTCGATCTCGGTAACGGCGGGTAACCCACACTTCGGAGCTTTGCTAGCGCAGGAGTGACACCATGGGCGACGCTGATTCATCGAAAGCGGCTTCGGCGGTCACCAACAACCTCACCTTCGAGAAGTTCGCCCGAGCGGGCTTTGTCGCAAGTGCATTCCTGCATGTGATTATCGGCTATCTCGCCATTCGCATAGCGCTCGGCAAGCCATCGCAGCCTGCTGACCAGTCCGGCGCGCTGGCGGAACTCGCGAACAAACCGTTCGGTGCACTCACGTTGTGGTTATGCGTGGCCGCGTTCGGACTCATGGCCCTATGGCAGGTCGCCAAGGCGATTGCCGGCCGCTCGCCTGACCACCTCACCGGGAGTGGCGCCTCGAAGGCACTCGTCCGCGTCGAGGCAATTGGTTTGGTGGGAGTCTATTTCGTCCTCGCGTTCTCGGCGTTCAGCTTCGCACACGGAGCGGGAGAGCGCAGCGGTGACCGATCGGTAGACGTGAGTACGCGCCTGATGCAGAGTGGCATCGGTCGCGCCGCACTTATCGTTGCGGGCGTTGTCACCATCGCAATCGGCGGCTATCACGTCTACAAAGGCGTTCGACGCAAGTTCGTCCACGATCTCAAGCTCGCGGGCGCGTCCAGCACAGTCGTCCTGTGGATCGGGACCATCGGGTACGTCGCCAAGGGCTTCGCCATCGCAGGTGTCGGCCTCCTCTTCATCGTCGCGACAATCCACGCGCGTCCCGGCGAGGCGACCGGTCTCGATGGCGTTCTCAAGACCCTCGGCGCACAGGCGTACGGTCAGGTCCTGCTGATCGTTGCCGGCGTCGGAATCATCATCTTTGGTCTCTACGACTTCGCCGTCGCGCGGTACGAGAAGATGTGAGTCGCCAGTGAGCGTTATCACCGCCTGACTCACTGTCGGTGCCGCACGTGGTTCGATAGGCTCACATTCGTACGTCTGGTACCCGCAGTGCGGGACTGGAACGGAAAACCGAAAGGACCTTCAGGTGGCCTCACACGAGGTGACCGCAAGCCC
>JAJFUQ010000059.1 GCA_021372355.1 Nocardiaceae bacterium
CATCAACAACGCGGGCGTCGGAATCGGTGGTCGACGCATCGGGTCCATCGGCCTCGACGACTGGGAATGGGCGCTGGGCATCAACCTGATGGGCGTCGTCTACGGGTGCGAACTCTTCGTCCCGCAACTGCGAGCAGCCGGGCGCGGCGGCGTCATCAACGTTGCGTCGAGCGCAGGGTTCGCGGCCGCCCCCGGAATGGGCGCCTACAACGTTTCCAAGGCTGCAGTGATGTCGCTGTCGGAAACCCTCGCGGCCGAACTCGCTGGTAGCGGGGTCAATGTCAGCGTCCTGTGCCCGACGTTCGTGAAGACGAACGTGGCCCGCGACGGTCGGATCACCGGACCGGCGAGTGAAGTGGCCGACCGGCTCATGCGCTGGACCGGATACTCCGCCGAACGCGTCGTCCGAACGACCCTCGACGCACACGACAATGGCCAGCTGTACGTGCTGCCCCAACTCGACGCGCATCTCATCTGGCACCTCAAGCGGCACTTCCCCACCCAGTACGCGTCCGCTCTGGGCGTCCTCAACCGGTTCCTGCCGGAATCCGAACCGATCCTTGAACCCACGGAGGTATGAACAATGTCGTTCGACTTCGACACCATGCTCGGCCGCATCAAAGAGCGGCAATGGTCGCTCGCCGACATCGACTGGGACGCCCCCGGCGCCGAAACCCTATCGCCGGAACTGTGGGCGAAACTCAAGCCGTTCATGGCCGACCTCGTCTGGATCGAGAACGTCGGTGCTCGTGGTTTCGCCGCCATGGCAAAGAAGGCGCCGACCGAGACTCTGCGCGAGATCTATCGGTACTTCCACGCCGAGGAGCAACGCCATGCGAACGCCGAGCTAGCACTCATGCGTCGCTGGGGCATGCTCGACGAAGATGTCCTCCCCGAACCGAACATCAACGTGCGACTCGTCATCGAATTCCTCGATCGCTACGCCGACGGCATGTCTCTGTCCTTCCTCGGGACCGTCATTCCCATGCTCGAAGTCGCCCTCGACGGTGCGCTCATCAAATTCGTCACCGACGAGATCCAAGACCCCGTCGCTCAGGACGTCTTCAAACTGATCAACGCGGACGAAAGCCGGCATCTCGCGACCGACTACGCGGTGATGGACCTGCTGGGGCACGCTGCGCTGCGCAAACGAATGATCGATTTCGTCGGCGGCTGGGCGAAGCCCTCACTCATCGTCGGAGTGCTCAGCTACGTTCCTCTGCTCAACAAGATGCGCGACAACATCGTCGCGATGGGCGTCGATGAGCAGAAGTTGTACTTCGCGATGGGGCGCTACAAGCAGGTTGGCGAGCGCAGCAAGTATGCCGCCCGATTGCCCATGTACATGGTCGTGAAGATGCACGCCGGCATGGTCATCAACCGGCGGCACCCGTACCACCTCGTCGCCGACAGCCTCGTCAAAGCGACCTCGCTCATTCCTCGCCAGATCCTCCCGGCGCAGCCGACGTGGGCACGTGAACTGACGTATCGGCCGGTGGCGTGATGAACCGTCCTCTGGATGTCGCGATCATCGGCGCCGGTTTTGCCGGCCTCGGCACCGCCATTCGACTCAAGCAGAAAGGGATCACGAACTTCGCGATTCTCGAACGCGACGAACGCGTCGGCGGGACCTGGCGAGACAACACCTATCCCGGTGCCGCCTGTGACATCCCATCACGTCTGTATTCGTACAGCTTCGCGCCGAATCCGACCTGGTCACACACCTATTCGGCCAGTTCGGAGATCCTCCGCTATATCGAGAAGATGACCGATCAGTTCGGCGTTCGGGCGCACATTCGCTTCCGGACGAACGTCACCGGACTCGACTACGACGACGAGCACGGGACCTGGACCATCTCCATTGCGGACCGGCCGCCAGTCGTCGCGCGCACGGTCGTCGTCGCCTCCGGCCCACTCTCGAACGCGAGCTTCCCGGCCATCAAGGGCATCGAAAGATTCCGCGGGCACAAGATCCACTCGGCTCGGTGGGACCACTCCTACGACTTCCGCGGCAAGCGGGTCGCGGTCGTCGGCACGGGAGCCAGCGCCGTCCAGATCATCCCGGAACTCGTTCGCGAGGCCGAGTTCGTGAACGTTTTCCAACGCACTCCGGGCTGGGTGCTTCCCCGCTTCGACCAACGCATAAGCGGCCTCGCGAAGCAGATCTACCGGCACCTTCCGGCGGCCCAGTCGATCGCCCGCAACACCTGGTTCTGGGGCCACGAAGCCGTGGCACTCGGCGTCGTGTGGAACACCCCGCTCACCCGAGTGGTCGAACTCGCGAGCAAAGCGCACCTGCACGCACAGGTCAGCGACCCGTGGCTGCGGCGCCAACTCACACCCGATTTCCGGGCCGGATGCAAACGCCTCCTCATGACGAGCGACTACTACCCAGCGCTGCAGAAACCGAACTGCAAGCTCATCACCTGGCCGATCTACGAGATCTCGGAGAACGGCATCCGCACCGCGGAAGGAATCGAGCACCAGGTCGATTGCATCGTGTTCGCGACCGGTTTCGACGTCTCGAAAACCGGTGCGCCGGTTCCGGTTCACGGACTCTTCGGTCGATCGCTCAGCGACGAATGGGCCCACGGCGCCTACGCCTACAAGAGCGTCGCGGTCTCGGGTTATCCGAACCTGTTTCTCACGTTCGGCCCGAACTCCGGACCCGGCCACAACTCCGCACTCGTCTACATGGAAGCCCAGATCGAGTACCTCACCGACGCGATCCGAATTCTGCTCACCCGCAACCTGAAGAGCATCGATGTCCGCTCGGAACTTCAGAAGCACTACAACGCCGACATTCAACGACGGCTCCGCACCACCACCTGGAACTCCGGGTGCCGAAGTTGGTACCTCACCGACGACGGCTTCAACGCGACCATGTTCCCCGGCTTCGGGACGCAGTTCGTCAACCAACTCCGGAAAGTCGACCTCCACGACTACGTCGTCGAACCCGCGCGCGCGATCACGCGGAAAGTCGCGCTCAGTCGTTGAAACCAAGGTCGTTGGCCCGCTTGTCCGGGCACGTCAACTACTGTGTGCCGCAGTGGACTACCGGATTGACGACCTGGCGCACGCCGCAGGCATGACAACACGAAACGTTCGGGCATACCTGGAACGTGGACTCCTGCCACCCCCGACGAAGACGGTTGGTCGCGCCAAGATCTACGACGATTCCCACCTCGAACGCCTCAAGATCATCGGGTCGTTGTTGTCGCGCGGTTTCACCACGGCGCACATCGCGGACTTCATCCACAGTTGGTCGTCGGGCAAGGACCTCACCGAGGTTCTCGGCTTGCAACACGCGGTGACAGCCGAGTTCGGAACCGGCGGATCCGTTGCGGTGCCGCGCGCAATGGTCGAAGCGTTCCTCGGCGGGGATTCCGACATCCTGCCTCGCCTCGCTAACCTCAACGTTGCGCGCGTCAGCCGGGACACCGTCACGTTCGCTTCGGCCGAGGTACTCGAGAGCTTCAATGAACTGCGCAACTACGGCTACAAACTGCGCGAAGTCCTCACGGTGTACGAGTCGGTGGTGCCCCATCTCGAGGCGATCGCGCACGTCATGGTCGACGCGGCTCGGCGACATATCGCGGCCGAGCACGGCGACGGATGGCTGCCCGATTCGGACGCCGACATCGCCGCGACCACGGACATGCTGACGCATCTTCGGAAGGTCGGGGTCTCCGTGGCGCACTCGGGTCTGGCCGCCGCGCTCGATCGCGCGGTCAATGCCGAACTCGGGACGTACCTCGAAGCCGCCGTGGCGAAGTCGAACAAGGACTCGAATCCGCGCACGTGAATGCGCAATTCCAACGCCCTTCGGCGAGCGCTGGTCCGGGCGTAGAGTCAGGCCATGACCGCCACCGATACACCGCTGGACACAGCGGAATTGGATGCCATCGTCGCCAACCTCCACGCGCATGCGAAGGAGTGGGCAGACCTCCCGGCCGCCGAGAAAGCGGATCTCATGGACGAGATTCGCGGCCTGATCGCCGACAATGCCGACGAGTGGGTCAAGCTATCCGTCGCGGGCAAGAAGGTCGATCCGTCGTCGCCGTGGGCTGGCGAGGAGTGGATCTCCGGGCCGTGGGCGACCGCCGCCGCACTCGAGGGCTACGCCGACTCGCTCCGCAAGATCGCGATGGGCGAGAAGCCGAAGCCGAAGGCCGTGCGCACTCGTGCCGACGGCCAGGTCATCGCGAAGGTCTATCCGATGTCGCTGATCGACAGCCTCCTGATGAACGGCGTGACCGCCGAAGTCTGGATGCAGGAGGGCGTCACCCCGGAGAACCTCGCCAACAACACTGCGGTCGCCTACGACCAGCCGTTCGCCGGCGAGGTCGCACTCGTTCTCGGCGGCGGAAACATCAACTCGATCCCGCCGCTCGACACGTTGTACGAACTCGTCGCCGATCGCCGCGTCGTGCTTCTCAAGATGAACCCGGTCAACGACTACCTCGCCGACGTGATGCGCGCGATCTTCTCCCCGCTCATCGACCGAGGGTTCGTCGCCGTGGTGTCCGGCGGAACACCCACTGGCGCATACCTCACGCGACACGACGGCATCGACAAGATCCACATCACCGGCAGCGCCCGCAGCCACGACGCCATTCTCTTCGGCGTCGGCAAGGAAGGCGAGAAGCGTAAGGCCAAGGACCAGCCGGAAATCAACAAGCCGTTCACGAGCGAGCTCGGTGGCGTCGGCCCGGTGATCGTCGTGCCAGGGCCGTGGAACAAGAACGACGTGAAGTTCCAGGCCGAGAACATCGCGACGATGAAGCTGCACAACTCCGGCCACAACTGCATTGCCGCGCAGGTCGTGATCCTGTCCGAAGGCTGGGAGCTGCGTGAGCCGCTGGTCGAGTCGATCAATGAGCAGTTCCGGTCACTGCCGTCCCGGCCGACCTATTACCCGGGCGCGGACGCACGGCTTGACCACGTCCTCGAGGAGTACCCGTCCGCAAAGGTCTATGGGGAAGGGTACGGGCGCCGTGAGTTCATCGGCGGCCTCGACTCAACGGCTGCCGAGACCGCGTTCCAGGAGGAGTACTTCTGCCCCGCCCTCGCCCAGACCACTCTTCCGTCGACAGACCCGCTCGAATTCCTGCGCGCGGCAATCGACTTCGCCAACGACAAGCTGATGGGCACCCTCGGCGCCACGATCCTCATCCACCCGAAGACCATCAAGGAGATCGGCGAGGACACCCTCGAGAACGAGATCGCGCGGCTGAAGTACGGGGCGATCGGCGTCAACCTGTGGAACGCCGGCGCTTTCCTCATCTCCGAGGCAACGTGGGGTGCTTTCCCCGGTCACGCCCGGACGGACATCCAGTCCGGAACCGGCGTCGTCCACAACGTTCTGTTGTTCGACAAGCCGCAGAAGACCGTGGTCAAGGGGCCCTGGTACGCGTTCCCGCGGTCGTTCAAGCACGGCAAGAAGGACCTGCTCCCGAAGCCGCCGTGGTTCGTCACGAACAAGACCGCGGCGACCACCGGTCGCCGGATCGCGAGCTTCGCAGCGCGGCCACAGTTGCGGAAGATTCCGGGCATCTTCGCATCGGCTTTGCGGGGTTAGCCCTTGCCGTTGCGTCGCCCACGGCCGCCAGACTTCCTCGCCGAACGTCTGGCGGCCCTTTTGAGGTCGAACTCGGCACTGCACAGCTACGCCGTGGAACTGGGGATCGTCGATGAGGATTGGTTGGCGAATCCCAAGGCCGGCCCGCCTCCGGTACCGCCGGTCGAAACGATGCGGCGCTTCATGGAGCGGGCGGTCGAGCGCAGTCCGTCGTCGCTGAACGCTCTCGGCCTTAATGCATTGCAGTTGATGTCCTGGGATGTCGCCTGGAATCGCTTCGCGGTGCGCGGCAGCACCGAGGCAGTGGTCTCAGTGCTGTTCATCGATCTGCAGGGCTTCACCCAGTTCACGGCCGAACACGGTGATGCCGAGGCCATGGAACTGCTGACGAAGCACAACCGGTCGGTGGGTCCGGTCGTTCGCCGCTTCGACGGAATGACGGTCAAGCACATCGGCGACGGCATGATGATCGTCTTCAAGGACCCCGCAAAGGCCATCCGCGCTGGTCTGGCGCTTGTTCAGGATGACCACCCGTTGCCGCTCCGAGCGGGTGCGCACACCGGCAGCGCCATCGTGACCGATAACGACGTGTTCGGGAACGTCGTCAACATCGCGTCGCGCGTGGCCGGACAAGCCGATGGCGGTGAATTTCTCATTTCCGGCGACCTCTATGAACTGGGCGCCGCGAAGACCGATCTCACGTTCACCGGTCCGCGTGAGGTGTCGCTCAAAGGCATCGACCAGCCAGTGCAGATCTGGCTGGTCGAGTCGTAACTAGATGGCGGGCGTCGCGCCGAGGTCCATCATGGACTTCCACAGGCGAGTCCGGACGGTCTCGACGGCGGTGGCGATGCCATCGGCAGCGTTGACAGCGACCTTGATCGCGGGGCGAAGCTGATCTCCGATCGCGTCGGCAAGTGCACCGAAATCGCGGGCGACGGCGTCGAGCTCCTCCTTGTTCGACTTGACCTCGAGCTCGAAGGGGGCTGCCGGCGCGGGCGCCTCGTTCGCGAGGACCGACGCGATTTCGTCCACTCGGTCGACAGTGAACTTCACGGCCGGGCGGACCTGGTCGCCGATCACGTCGACGAGTGCGGCGAGCTCGCGGCTCGCCTCCTTGAGCGATTCGACGGTCTTGTTGGTGTCGGTCTGCAGCGTCATTGCTGTTCTCCCTCCGAGAGTTACTGTCGGCCCCGAGGGACCGATTCGTGCTTGGTCTCCAAGGTAGCGAGGGAAATGTCCGCGACGCACGGACGAAGTGCCTTGAATTTCGAGCTGTGGAGTGCAGATTGCACATCATCATTCCGCGAAGACGTGTGCGATCTCCAAGGCGAGCGCAATCTGCAGCCCGCGGCCCTCGAGTGGCGCCGGAAGAAGTGCACGCGCCCGATCGAGCCTGCTCAGGACCGTATTCCGGTGCGCGTACATCGCGCGGGCCGCATGGGTGGGACTCGATCCTTCCCGCAGGTAGACGCGCACGGTCTCGCGCAACTCATCTGGTGCGGTCGCCAGGTCGCCCAGCGTTCGGTTCACGAATTCGGCGGCGCGTTCCTCATTCTGCGTCGCGAGGGCGACCACCTCGACATCGTCGTAGGTCGAGAGCTGGGTCGACGCCGGAAGCCGGCGCATCAATCGCTGCGTGACGACCGCATCGAGATGGCTGCGACGAAACCCAGCCATGCCGGAGTCGGCGCGCCCGATCGCCAGGCGGACTCCCGGCGACGACGCCAACGCGGCCCGAACCACCCTGAGGTCGGGCTCGGCGGCCGTGGGCACCCAAATCCACATGGTCGAGGAACTGACCAGAAGGCGTAGCGGACGGAGGGCTCCGGCGGCACGCGCGACAGCGTCGGCGACCTGCTCGATCAAGGCGGCGTCGATCTGGTTCTGCTCACTCCAGAGGATTGCGGCGATATGTCGCCGATCGAGTTCATAGCGCAACCGATCGCTGGCCCGCCGCGACGAGATCGGCGAACCCTCCAGAATCAGCGACACAGTTTCCATTCGCGCGACATGCGTCGCGTCGGTGAGCTGACTGCGTTCCCGATTGATCAGTTCATACAGTGCGGCCACGGTGTCGTCGACAAAGGCGAAGATGGACCGGGTGACGACTTGCAGCAACTCGTGCAGCAGGACCGGATCATCGGTGAGCTCGAACGCGAGGTCCGTCCAGATTTTGATCGCAACGGGCTGGGCACTGTGGAAGGTCCGCATGACGGCCTCGTCGAAGCCGTAGCGGATGACATCCCGGGCAAGGTCCACCGTTTCGGCCGAGAGGTTGGGGCGAACGGGCATGCCCGGCGCTCGCGAGTTTGATTGAGCCCAGTGCGCGAAATTCGCGCGACTGCTCGCCCGAATGACGTCAACGAGGCGGGGCTCGATCTGAACGATCGGATCTGCCGCTTCGATGGCAACCCGGTCCACTTCATCCAGCAACCGAGTGGAATCCTCGAGCATTCTCGACGTTCCAGTCTGGATGAGCTGTGCCACCCGATCCGACGGCGGTCCCCAGATATGCATTGCGCCCTCTCAACACTATTGATGTTGGGCAATGCGTCCATGGTCGCCGAACATCCCAGCGACCATCCGGATTATCGGGAACTCGTGCCGACCAGTTCCTCAACCGGCTCCGCGCGTCGGTTGGCACGCCTGTGGCTCGTGGGTTCGGCGACCTCCTCGGGCCGTTCCGCACGCTTCCAACCGAAAAGCTTTCGCGCCCAGCGCTCCGCCGGCTCGGGGCCGAGGAACGACAGGTACAGAACGAAGATCGCGAACGAGAAGAAGGCGACAGCCAGCGACATCAGGATCGTCACATGCATGAGCACGCCGAGGACGAGCACCTTGTACCGGGCCGCTTTGTTCCAGACGAGGATCGCGAGCGCAACTTCCAGCACCAATGTCGACCACGATGCGATGTTGACGAACAACGGGCTGTTCGTGGCCCACGACGGCAGGGTGAACGTCGTCAGATCCGACACCCGGAGCGCGTACGACACCGCGGTGCCGTCGATCCAGGTACTCCCGGCGAGCTTGCCCTGGACCGAGATCAGATAGACCAGAGACAGCTGCAACTGGAACAGACGGAGGGTCCACGGCGCCCGTACTTGTGCACTCCAGAACGAGCCCGCGGTGCGCTTGCGATCCAAAGACAGCGCCGAACCACACGGGCTCAGGACGAGAAATAGCGCTTCAATTCGCAGCAGAACATCGCCGGAGTTGAAGACGAACATGTTCCGGCGCTCGAACGAGAGCACGATCAACAGCACGACCAGTGCGGCGAGACGACTGTGCCAACCGACGGTCAGCGCCGCCGCCGCGACCAGCAGCAGTCCCCACAGAATGACAACTGCGGTGTCGGACGGGAACACGTGCAGCAAGCCCCACAAATACGGGCTCGAGATCGGCTCCGGCATGACACCGTCGCGACCGAAGAGGTCGAGCAGGTCGGGACCGAGCGAGAGTGCCCAGCCAAAGATGATCACGCCGAACACAATTCGAAGCAGCCCCAGCGTCATCATCGATTGCGGCTCGAACCAGAAGTTCCGCCACGCACCGGTGAATCCGCGAACGCGATTGGTCGTCTTCGTCATCATTTCGCCTGTTGTCCGCAGTAGGAGTCGCTCTGGCACACGAGGACGATCGCCTCCGGGTCCGTGCCCTTGGCCCCCGGCGGCAGCAGCACCTTGGAGTGCACCGTGACGGTCACGAGCGACTGAGTCCCACTGGCGACCCCGAGATCGCGCAGAACCCAACGTTCGAGGTCAAGCCAATACTTCGCACACGGTTGACCAGCGTTCGTCACCTGGAGCGGATTGCCCTCGATCTGTAGGCAGCTGGTCAGGTTCTCTTTGAGCTTCTGCCACCGATACCAGCTGTACTGGCCGATGAGCCCGTCACCATGCGGCACCGCCCAGTTGAGTTGATCGCCATCGGCAAGCCGGACGTTGACCTTCACGACGTCGACGCGCTGCGGTGGGTTCGGTGCGAAAACACGCCAATCCTGGTCGAGTCCGAGCGCCATTCCGGCGGGCGCAGCCGTGGAGATCATCGCGCGTTTGAGTGCGGACTCCGGCATGCACCACACGAGCGACAAACCCATCAGAAGGAGCACCAAAGCGGTGATCGCGACCTGACCGATGAATGAGTTCTCGATCCGTTCTTGGAGGGCGCCGGCCCTACGCGCTCGCTGCAACAGCTCCACGATGATGTCTCCCCACTCGCCGGCGACCCAGAGCCACGAGGAGCAGACCGATGGCGACAGCGATCAGGCCGATGCTGACCAACCGTGCCAGGAAAACTCCTGTGCGCGGCAGCCTCGGAACGCCGGTCGACGATGCTGCTGTCGCTGCCCCGGACACCGTACTCGACGGGGTGCCATGAGTCGTGGAACCGAAACCGGTCGACGCCGAAGAGCCGGTCGCCGACGAGAACCAGGTTCCCGTCGTCGCGCCTGTCACGGTCGCAGCGGAAGCGCCAGTGACGGTGCCGCCGACGGTTACCGTTGCACCTCCGGTGGCAAGACCGGTCACCAGGCCGGTACCGATCCCGATACCACCTGTGGTCACACCACCAGTGCCGATCCCGAAGCCACCCGTAGTCACACCACCAGCAGCCCCACCACTGCCGATCCCGAAGCCACCCGTAGTCACACCACCAGCAGCCCCACCACTGCCGATCCCGAAGCCACCCGTAGTCACACCACCAGCAGCGCTCGACGCTCCGGCAGCACTGCCGATCGCGGCGCCAGTCGTCAGTAATCCACCGATGCCTGATGTGAATCCAGTGAAGGCGCCCGGCGCGACGCCGGTGGTAATTCCAGTCATGATTCCGGTCGACGAAGAGGCCGCCGCCCCTGTGCCCGAACCAATTCCCGTCATGATGCCGGAACCGGTTGCGGTCACAAGCTTTCCAGCTGCGGTCGCGCCCGTCGCAGTCGCCGCGCCGCTAACCGTCGTGGTCGGCACGGCAGAAGAAATTGCACCGGCAGCCAGAATCAAGGAGGCCGCGATTGCGGGCACGACGAGAACGCGGCCAGCTAAGGGTGCGGCGGTCGGCGACTTCGTCAGCGACCCAACTTTCCAGCGGGTCATCGACAACGCCAGAACCCCCGATGCCGGCGCATTCGTCGCCCTTTCTCCCTGTAAACAGACCTTTTCGCTCGACAATCACATCGATACGGGATCGAGATGAAGCTGTTTCCGAGCGGATTGATCAAGATTCAATCACACCACTGTTCACACGAACAGACCTAGCCCCCAATAGTCACGGGAGAATCATCCACACAACGCACACCCGGGGTATCGCTCCGGCGTGAACGCTTGCTCCGCTATCCGCCGATGCGTTCCCGCAGCCGCGCAGGCAGCATCAGCCCGAGCGCGACCATCGCGATACCGAGCAGCGCGTGCAGCCAGTTGTCCGCCGAATTGACCGGGACGAAATTGGCATCCGTGAGTGGATCGATCAGTGCTCCGTAGATGAACAGCAGCAGGTAGACAGCACCACCGAGCAGCAAGAACAGTCGCGCCGTTCGAGCGGTACGCGCGAGCATGATTCCCGCGACACCAAAACCGATGTGTACGAGATTGTGGAGTATCGAGACCTGGAACAGGCCGAGCAGATGGGCCTGCGAATCCATACCCATCCATGTCAGCGAGCCGTACTGCGTCGTCAGGCCCGGAATGAACCCTGCGAAACCGACGATCAGAAACATTGCTCCGATCGTCGCCGAAACCCGCTGGACGGGCGCCAGCGAGCGGGTTCGGATCCGTCGCAAGTTAGTGGCCATGGGTCCTCCTTGTCAGATACCCATCGCGTACCCGGTTTAGGACGGGTGAACCGATGCCCGCCAGGCCCGCCACCCCAACGGCTGCACGCGGATCACCGGTCCGCACGGGACGTTGTCGCGATACTGCGGATACTTCGCGACCAGCGCGTCGATGGCGTCGGTGAACCTCGGTCCGTCCTCGACGATCTCTGCGGTCCCATCGATGCGCACCCACCACAGCGCCGACCAGTCGTCCGCGTACTCGTCGATCAGAACGCTTACCGAGGGATTCGCCCGCAGGTTTTCCAGGCGCTGAAGTTTCGGCGTCTTCTTCGGCTTGAAGTCGACGGCAGTCACCACTGTTTCATCAGCGATCGCGAAGGTTATGGGCACTATGTGCGGGGCTCCGTCGGGCCGAACAGTGGCCAGTCGCGCGACGAAAGCCGCGCCGAGTTGAACGCGTGGCCAACCCTCGGGCAAACCTGAGCTCGCAGTGGTAGGCATGTCAATAGTTTGGCCAACACGGGGAGAGTGCAGCATGCAGATCGGAATCGGAATTCCGAATTCAGTACCGGGGGCAACGGGAAGCGGACTTCTCGAATGGGCACGACGCGCAGACAAAGCGGGCTTCTATGCCCTCAGCTCCATCGGTGCGGTGTCCTATCCGAGCTACGAGGAACTCACGCTCTTCGCTGCGGCCGGTGCAGTGACTGAACGAATCCGGTTCTTCAGCAACGTGATGATCACCCCGGCACGCAGTGCCGCCGAGCTGGCCAAGCAATCAGCAACGGTCGACCAGATCACGAACGGCCGCCTCACCCTGGGCCTCGGCGCAGGATGGCGGGAAGCAGACTTCATCCTCACCGGACGCGACTTCGCGGGCCGTGGTGCCGCGTTCGACAGCATCTTGAGCGACCTGCACCGCTCCTGGAACGGTGAAGCGCTGGACGACGCAGCCCGCCCGGCCTCGCCGCCGACTGTCCAGTCCCCGATTCCGATCATGGTCGGCGGCACGACCAAGGCCGCCATCAAGCGCGTCGTCGAACACGGCGTCGGCTGGACCGCCGGCGGAATGCCGCCGGAAGCCGTCGCGGAGTTCGCCGGCAAGGTGCGCGACGCCTGGACGGCAGCGGGCAAAGAAGGCGCACCGAAGATCGCCGCTCTCATCTACTTCGGCCTCGGTGACACCGAGAAGCAGTCGCGCGAAGCCCTCGAGCACTACTACGCCCCGATGGGGGCAGACACCGCGTCGATGATCGCCGGCAGTGCGCTGCGCTCTCCCGAAGCAATCAAGGGCGCGCTTGCGGCATACGAAGCCGCCGGCGTCGACGAGCTCTACCTCGACCCGACCGTCCCGGACCCGAATCAGGTCGATCTACTGGCCGAAGCAGTCTTCGGCTGAGAACCAAAAAGCCGGGTCCCACGCACGGCCGGGCCCGGCTTTTCGTAAGGGTCAGAAGTTGATCATGTGCCCCGCGAGTCCGTGGAAGCCTTCCTGCAGAGCTTCGCTGAGCGTCGGGTGCGTGTGCACGTTGCGTGCGAGTTCGTTGACGGTCAGGTCCCACTTCTGCGCGAGCGTGAGCTCCGGCAGCAGCTCCGAGACGTCCGGCCCGATGAGGTGGCCACCGAGCAGCTCGCCGTACTTCTTGTCCGAGATGAGCTTGACGAAGCCGGTCGGGTCACCGAGGCCGTGCGCCTTACCGTTCGCCATGAACGGGAACTTGGCGACATTGACGTCGTATCCCTCGGCCTTGGCCTGCTCTTCGGTGAGTCCGAAGGAAGCAACCTGCGGCTGACAGAATGTCGCGCGCGGCATCATCCGGTAGTCGCCGAGCGTGACCGTGTCGGCCCCACCGATGGTTTCGGCCGCGACCACGCCCATCGCCTCCGCCACGTGCGCGAGCTGGAGCTTGGCGGTGACGTCACCGATGGCGTAGATGCCTGGAACCGACGTGCGCATGTGGTCGTCGATCTCGATCGCGGCCGGGCGCTCGGTGTGCTTGACCCCGGTCTTCTCGAGCCCGTAGCCCTCGAGGCGCGGCGCGAAGCCGACTGCCTGGAGCACCTTGTCGACGACCATCGTCTCGACGTCCCCGGACTTGTTGTTCTTGATCTTGACGGTGACCTTCGAGCCGTCGTCATCGATCGACTGCACGGCCGCGCCGGTCTTGATAGTGACCCCGAGCTTCTTGTACGAACGCTCGATTTCCTTGCTGACCTCGGCGTCTTCGTTCGGTAGCGCACGGTCGAGGAACTCGACGATCGTGACATCGACGCCGTAGTTCTTGAGGACGTAGCCGAACTCCATGCCGATCGCGCCCGCGCCGACGATGAGGATCGAACCCGGCAGGTCGCGGGTCATGATCTGCTCTTCGTAGGTGACGACGTTCTTCGACAGCTTCGTGCCCGGGAGCAGCTTGGTCTCGGTCCCGGTCGCGATGATGATGTTGTCGCCGGTCACGGTCTCGGTGCCGCCCTTGGCGAGCGTGACGGAGATTTCCTTCGGTCCGGTGAACGCGCCGCGGCCCTCGAACTGCGTGACCTTGTTCTTCTTCATGAGGAAGTGGATGCCCTTGACGCGGCCGTCCGCGACCACGCGGCTGCGGTCGAAGGCAGCGCCGAAGTCGAACTTGGCCTCGCCGGAGATACCGAAGAGCTTCGCTTCTTTGGTGAAGATGTGCGCCAGCTCCGCGTTGCGCAGGAGCGCCTTCGACGGAATGCAGCCCACATTGAGGCACACACCGCCCCAGTACTTCTCCTCGATGATGGCGGTCTTCAGCCCGAGCTGCGCTGAGCGAACTGCAGCTACGTAGCCTCCGGGACCGGCTCCAAGAATCACGACGTCAAAGTGCGCACTCACGATTTTTCACACTAGACCCCGGTTCCTGTTCGCGCCGACCGGATCCCGATCACACTGCCCGAACGATGCGGTAGAACGAGTCGACCAGCAATTCGATCAGATCCTCCGCGGAGATTTGAGATTCGACCGACGAGATCGCCATTTCCTCCGCCATCGCCAGCCAGCCTCGAGTGAGCAGCTTTGTTCGCGGGTCGGGCCCAACCACCCCAGCCGCAGCCAGCACCCGCTCCGTCAACTCGCCGCGCAGGGCGTCGAACAGTTCGACGTTGCGCACATCACCACCCGCGGCACCACGAACCAGCGCGACATAGTTCGCTCTTCGGCGTCGGATGAAGCGCACGAGTCCACCGACGACAGCGGTCAGTTTCGTGCGCTCGTCACCTTCACTCGGCACCTTCGTCTGGTTCAGAATCCGGCGCGTCGCAGCCTCGACGACGGCGGCGTAATAGTCGCCCTTCGTGGGGAAGTAATGAAAAAGCAGGCCCCGGGAGATGCCCGCCTGTTTGGCTACTTCATCGATGGCGAGTTCATGGATCGGACGATCGACGAGCAGGCGCAGACCGATGTTGATCAACTCACGCCGACGGTCGTCTGCGGTCTTGCGAGTACCTCCGGGAACCGCCATGGCGACCATCCTAGCTATTGAGCATTGCTCATTAGTGACTTAGCCTATTGAGCATTGCTCGATTCGAAGGGAACGAGATGCAGCTTTCACCCAGTCCGCACGGCGCCGATATCGCGGCGCGAGCGACGGAGTTCATTCGCACCGAAATCGCTCCGCGCGAACAGGCCTACTTCGCAGACCTCGCGAAAGCGCGCCGCGCGGGCACCGAATGGCAACCACTGCCGCTCATCGCCGAACTGCAACAGAAGGCGCGCGAAGCCGGGTTGTGGAACCTCTTCCTCCCCGCACACGACGACGGATATGCCGCGAAGTTCGGCACTGCCGGGGGCGCCGGCTTGTCGAACGTCGACTACGCCGCGATCGCCGAGGCCACCGGCCGCTCGTTCCTGGCGCCGCACATCTTCAACTGCAATGCGCCGGACACCGGCAACATGGAAGTGCTGCTCAAGTACGGAAACGACGAGCAGAAGCGCGACTGGCTCGAGCCTCTCCTCGAAGCGAAGATCCGCAGCGCATTCCTCATGACCGAGCCCGGCGTCGCGTCCTCGGATGCCACCAACATGGCCACGACCGCCGTGGTCGAGGGCGACGAGGTCGTCATCAACGGACGCAAGTGGTGGTCGACCGGCGTCGGCCACCCCGATTGCGAGATCTTCATCGTCATGGGCCTCACCGACCCGAAAGCACACAAGTACGCACAGCATTCGATGGTCCTGGTTCCCCGGAACACACCGGGCGTCACGGTCGAGCGCATGCTGCCCGCGATGGGTTACTACGACGAGCCGCACGGCCACGGCGAGATGTCGCTCACGAATGTGCGGGTTCCGCTGTCGAACGTGATCGGCGGACCGGGCCAAGCCTTCGCCATTGCACAGGGCCGGCTCGGACCCGGACGTGTCCATCACTGCATGCGACTCATCGGGCTCGCCGAGGCCGCGCTCGAACTCGCTTGCACCCGAGGGCTTTCCCGGACTGCGTTCGGCAAGCCGATCATCAATCTCGGCGGTAATCGCGAGCGCATCGCGGAAGCTCGAATCGCCATCAACCAAGCTCGGCTGCTCGTGCTGCACGCGGCCTGGCTGCTCGACTCCGGTGGGCCGATGGCGGCATTGTCGGCCGTCAGCGAGATCAAGGTCGCCGTGCCGAACATGGCGCAGAAGGTCATCGACATGGCGATCCAAATCCACGGTGGCGGTGGCCTGTCCGACGACTTCCCGCTGGCCGGTGCCTGGCTGCAGGCACGCGCGATCCGCCTCGCCGATGGTCCCGACGAGGTCCATCGCGGAGTCGTCGCGCGGATCGAACTCGCGAAGTACGCGAAGGTGCGTGGCGAGTGAGCATCGCAGGGAGTACCGCAGCGACGCAGGAGCGAGGAACACACCGAGGAGCGGAGCTCGCCGCGAAGCGAGCCATTCGATACGGAGCTGCCCGGTGACCAGTGTGGAAGGCGCAAAAGCAGTTCGCGGCGAGGATGCATTCGACGTCGCTGCGGTCGCCGAGTGGCTTGCTGGGACCGTGGGCATCGATGGCATCCCGGACATCAAACAGTTTTCCGGAGGCGCTTCGAACCTCACCTACCTGCTGCGCTACCCCGATCGCGATCTCATTCTGCGGCGGCCGCCCGCCGGTCAGAAGGCCAAGAGCGCGCACGACATGCGCCGCGAGTTCCACATCCAGAGCCAGCTCAAGCCGGCCTTCGGTGCGGTTCCGGCGATGATCGCGTTCTGCGACGACGAATCGGTCATCGGATCGAACTTCTATGTGATGGAACGACTCGACGGCACGATCCTGCGCAAGAATCCGCCCGACGGATTCGATCTCAGCGCCGAAGACACCCGCACACTGTGCACGAACGTCATCGACCAACTCATCGCTCTGCACGAGATCGATCCGGCCGAGGCCGGACTGCTCGACATCGGCAAGGGCGAGGGTTACGTCGGCCGGCAGGTGAAAGGCTGGTCGGATCGCTACCGCACGGCGAAGACGTGGAACGTCGGCTCGTTCGAGGGCGTGATGCGCTGGCTCGACGCGAACCAACCTCCGGATGTACGAACGTGCGTCATCCACAACGATTTCCGCTTCGACAACGTGGTCCTCGACAAGCAGGACCCACACCGGGTCGTTGGCATCCTCGACTGGGAGATGGCGACTCTCGGCGATCCGCTCATGGATCTCGGTGGCGCGCTGGCGTATTGGGTTCAGGCGGACGACAACTGGATCTTCCGCCAGTTCCGTCGGCAACCCACCCATCTGCCGGGCATGCTCACACGCGAAGAAGTCGTGCAGTACTACTGCGAGCGCACCGGTCTGGACATCACCCCACGCGAATGGGCGTTCTACGAGGTGTTCGGACTTTTCCGGCTCGCGGTTATCGCGCAGCAGATCTTTTACCGCTACCACCACAAGCAGACGCGCAATCCGGCATTCCGTCAGCTGCAGTACGCCGTCCTCGCTCTGGACTGGCGCTGCCACCACATCATCCGCGCAGTGTCTTCTCCCCGCTCCGTAGACTCCGCTCCATGAGCGTGATTCTGCTGGTCCGACACGGACAGGCGTCGTGGGGCAAAGTGAACTACGACGCTCTGTCCCCGCTCGGCATGCAGCAGGCCAAGCTCCTCGGCGCAACGCTCAAGGCACGTGGATTCCAGCCGGACGTCGTCATCACGGGCGCCATGAAACGTCATCGGCAGACTGCGGCCGAACTCATCGCCGGCGCGGACTACACCTGCCCGACGTTCGTCAATCCCGGCTGGAACGAGTACGACCACCAGAACATCATTCGGGGCTACCGTCCGCAGTACCGCAACCCCGTGATCCTCGCCGCCGACATGATCCGATCGGGGCAGCCGACCAAGGCGTTCTCCGACATGTTCGCCACGGCGATCGACCGCTGGGTCGCGACTGATGGCAGCTACGACGAGAGCTTCACCGAATTCCAGGGTCGGGTCAGCACCGCCCTCGAGACGACCGCGGCACTGCCCAACCGGAACATCCTCGTGGTGACGAGCGCCGGCCCGATCAGCTGGGCCGCCACCCAACTCCTCGGTGCCGGCCCGGACACCTGGCGGCGATTCAACGACACCGCCGTCAACACGGCGGTCACGAAGATCGTGGCCGGAAGGCGCGGGCTGACCGTGGTGTCGATGAACGAGCACACGCACCTCGAGCGGCATCGACAGCTGCTGACCTACCGCTGAGGCTGGAAGTCTCCGGGCGGCGGCCGACTCGGGATCGAATCGTCGGCAACAGCGTCCTGCAGGCATCGATAGACCTTCGGGGCATCCGACATGCACGAAAGCGAGAGCACCCGATCAGCGATGGACCCTTCCGGGGCGACCAACACCAGACAAGCAGGGTCCCCGAGACGTTGACTTGCGTCGATGAGTAGCTCGATTCCCGCGGCGCTGACGAAGCAGACTCGAGTCAGATCGACAACGAGGCGGTGAAGCCCTGCTGCCGCCGTGACGAGTGCCTGCTCGAAAACACAGAGCGTTTTCAGATTGATGACGCCACGTGCGGTCAGTACGCCGAGGCCCGCGTGCGGCAACAGAAACCGGCCGATCTCGATCTCGTCGAACATGCGCGGGATCGGTACGTCAACGCCATTCGGATCCGTGTTCATGAGAGTGCGCTTCCACTCGAACGGCCCTAGGCCCGCGGTGGTGATGTTGAGTCGATGAGGCGTTGGGTGGCAAGCCGTTCGACGAGTTCGGGAAGGCTGGCGGGCGAGGCGATATCCAGGTCACGCCAGCACCGATCAACAACCGCAAGGATCTCGGCGAAAGTGACGGTGGGAAACCGCCGGTCGAGGCGCACCGCAACCTCGACCAGTTGACGCGTCACCTCCGTGGAGTCCTCGCGCCAGGTCGTGGCCGGAAACGAAGCTAGCGAGCGGGACCGCTCTTTCCGTTGGTCTCGCTGCCCGGGTCGCGCAAGTGTGCCGACGGTACCTGAGTGCGGATTCGCGCTGTAGACAGCCATTGCTGCCGTTCCCTTTCTTCGAGTAGTTGCGTGTTTTGATGCTCGAGATCCAGGACCATGGCGATACCAGCCAGGTTCAAACCCTGCACGAGCAGCTCAGCGATGCGCCGTAACCGGTCCAGATCATTCGCGCTGTAGCGGCGCGTCCCGCCCTCGCTGCGCGCCGGAGTGAGCAGACCCCGCGTTTCATACAGGCGCAGGGTCTGCACCCCCATGCCGACCAGCTCGGCAGCCACCGAGATCCCGTATACGCCCTGGTCAGGGCTTGGATCGGTGCCAGTCATCGGGTCCCCTACATTTTTCAACTTCGACTCTTGCCTGAGTATATGGCCAGTGATATAAGAAATCTATACCCGTTGATATAGATCAGAGGGACTGGAGAGTCGATCCAGAAGGGTGGACAGGGGTTCTGATCGATAGCACCGGGAACAACAACACGACTGATTGAGAAGGAGTCTTTGGAGGTGGTAGCGATGCTGATGCGCACTGACCCGTTCCGCGAACTCGACCGCCTGACCCAACAATTCTTCGGCCCGGACGGCACCATGGCCCGCCCTTCGGCGATGCCACTGGACGCCTGGCGCGAGGGCGAGACGTTCATCGTCGAATTCGATCTCCCCGGTGTCGACAGGGATGCGATCGATCTCGACGTCGAACGCAATGTCATCACAGTCAAGGCCGAGCGCCCGCCGCGCGACGAGAACACCGAGATGCTCGCCGCCGAACGCCCGCGAGGCGTATTCAGCCGGCAACTGGTCCTGGGCGAGAACCTGGACACGGCGCACATCGAGGCCAGCTACGACAACGGAGTCCTCACGTTGCGCATCCCCGTTGCCGAGCAGGCCAAACCCCGCAAGATCAGCATCAACGGCGCCAGCGAAAAACAGGCCATCAACGCCTGACCGGCCGGTGGTCACGATGGGAAGGTTGACGACCACGCACGGTGACCTCGAGGCGTTCTTCGACCTCATCGGCGGGGACCCAGAACTCATGGAGCTCGAGTTCGAGGACGTCATCGCCGCCGAGTGGCCCGAGGAGCCGCCTGAACGAGCCGAGCAGACATCGCCGCAGCGGCCGACTTGGCCGACGCGCGGCCCAGGCAGGCGGTGGCGCACCGATGACGCGGCACTACCGGCATCATGACAGCGCCCTCGATCCACGCGGCCATACCCGCGATCACCACCGATACCGCGATCACCACCGATACAGGTCAGGAGCCGAACCGAGGAAAGGAGGTGCAAGGCAGATAGCCAAACGACATAGGTTCCCCACCCAGCTCTTTCACGGTGCATGCCGCCCGCGTTGACCGAACCCGCAGAGCGCGAATCGAATTCGCAACTCGCTCGCCTCGCCCAGGCACACGGCAGTCGGATCACGCCGGGCGGCATGCCCCGCCCCTCCCCTGAACACGAACACCATGGCGAACATCCCCGACCCCTACGCGACACTCGGGATCGACCGCAACGCCACCGCGGCCGACATCAAACGCGCCTACCGGACTCTCGTCCGCGCGTACCACCCCGACTTAGCCGAAGCACCGGACGAGGCCCGTGGTTCGAGACTGCAGCAGGTCTATCTCGCCTACGCCATCCTGGGAAATCCCCAGCAGCGAGCACGGTACGACCGGGAACACCCCCGCGTTCCGCTCGGAGAGCCTGCCGCAACTGGCCGCAGCCACCCAACGTCCGATGGTGCGCCTATCCGCTTCGGACCGGTCCGCTGGACACGCGTCGCCCGCGGATGACCGCTCTGAAGCCCCGACGATCCGCGGATCAATCACCCAGACCCTCTCGCCCTGGTACCCCACCCACGAGCACGTTCTCAAGCCATTTTCCGACCCTTTAACGAACAACACTTCGATGAATCGGAACCTCGGCCTGCGCACAGTTCGGCTGATCGATCGATCAGGTCTTCCAGCACATTTGTCCGAATTCTCGGCATAGTTGCTCCTTCAACCTCTTGCCGAGAGCCTTTCCGAACATCAGCGCGAATAGCCCTTCTTATGCTCTCGAACGTTGAGAGCCAAACCACACGGAGGGCAACACAAATGGCGGCCAGTCATCGTCGACGGTCATCGCTCCTCGGAATCGCCGCGCCGGTCGGAACGGCGATATTTCCGGCCGCAGGACCGGTGCGGGTGGATCAGGCACGGGTGGCCACGGCGCTGATGGAGCTGCCGGTGTGAACCCGGGTGAAAGCGGCGGCGCCGGCGGTAACGGTGGAGCCGGCACCGGAGGCGCCGGCGGCAACGGCGGCGCTGGCGCCTCCAACGGTGCATCGGGTGCCGGGACCGGTGGCGATGGCGGCGACGGAGGTGCCGGCGCCAACGGTGCTGCTGGCACGGCGGGCACGAACGCAACCGCTGCCGGCACGAACGCGACCACTGCCGGCGGAAATGGCGGCAACGGAACGGCCGGTAGTGACGGCGGCACTGGTGGCAACGGCGGTGCCGGCCTATGAACTCGCTTTCGCTGGGGTATCCCTGCAGACGAACGCAGAGGCCCCCGCAGACCCGTCCGGTCCGATCGCTTCGGCAGCGAACGCGCGCCTTGCACTGTTGGTCGCCTCGCTCGATCTCCACAATGCTCTCGACAAAGCGCCTGCGACACCCACCGATCTGCATGATGCGGTGTATGACCTGGCAACCGAGTACCGCACCATCACATCCCACTATCTGGCGGGCGAAACCAACGATTCGAAGCCGATCGCCGACGCCATCCCGCGGGCTGGGACCGCCGCCGAGAAGATCGCCAAGATCTGCCAGTAGGAATATCTCGATTCAAGCGACACCCGACCACCACATCAAGTCGATAATGCCCGATATTCACAGCTGGCACCGCCACGACAATCGATAATCCCTTCAGGGATAAGCCACACGGCCGGGACATTCCGGCTCGGCCGTGTTCGGACACCGTGAACAGCTGAGACTTGCCGTTCGCCGCGTTCCAATCCCCTCGCTGACCACCGAATTGGCAACGACGGAACGCCTGCGCGGAAGGCCGAATTGAGCGATTTGTCGCGAACCAGGCAGTCACCTAGATTTAGATCCGAATTTCGACCTTCGATACAAATACCGGATTCAAATCCTCGCCGAGAATTCAGTGACCCAGAATAAAGAACACTCCCCGCAGACCTTGAACGACGGCGCTCGTTCGGCCGCGGCACTCCGGGTTCCCGGGCCATTGCTTCGCGACCGGATCATCGCAGCAGCGGTCGAAGCTCTCCAGGAGCTCACAGCAGCACGCCTGCTCACCGCGATCGGCACGCGCGACATCGCCCGCCGCGCAGGCGCATCACCGGCGTCGATTTTTCACCACTTCGGCTCGGTCGAATCGCTCGCTGAGGCCGTAGTTGCGCGGGTGTTCAATCCCAAGACTCTGCCGACCGAGTCGGTCAACGCACTCATCGCACACATCACCTCATCAAGCCTCCCCGCTGATGCTGGTCGAATGATGCACACGCAGGAGTTCGAGCGGCTCAGTGCCGACCCCGAGCTGCGACTGCGACTCGGCCTGTGGGCCTTGGGCGGCGATTCCACCGATGCCGCCTACGGCGACTACCTCAGGTCGACCGACTCTTCGATCGCATCGTCTGCCGAGCGATTGTTCGCTGCGTGGGGTCGGGAACTCCGTCCCCCGTGGACCTTGAAGTCTTTCATCGCCAGCCAGGTCGCCTTACTCAACGGCTCGGTCGTTCGCCACCTCGTCGATCCGGGAGCTAGCGACAAGAACCAATTTGCCCGTGCGGCCAGTTCGTTGTCTCTGCTTGCCCTGCGGCTGAAGGGCGACACCCACACCCTCGACGATCGACTCGCCGAGATGAACTACTTTCCGATGCGCGACGCCCGCACCTTGCGACCGATCACAGATGCAGCGGGCCGCAAACGTGCGCTCATTCTCGACGCTGCCGCCGACCTGTTCGTCGTCCGTGGCTACAAACAAACGACGTTCGCCCAGATCGCCCGGGCGGCACGAGTGAGCGAATCAACGGTTTACGTTCATTTTTCGTCGAAGTCAGCACTCGCCTCGGAACTGTTCCTCAAGCAGGCGTCCGACCTTCTGGTGAGTCGCGCCAGCGACCGACCGGCGCCACCCCAGACACGCGACGAGAATGTGCACGCGCTACACGAGCTATTGACCACTCTCGCGATTTTCGTGGCGACACACATCGACACCGCACCGGAATATGCGAGCGGGCTCATCGGAAGCGCGACGGACATTGCGAACGATCAGCTTCTCGAAGCCGTAGTCAGTCACGTCGCGCGGATCTCGTCCCATCCGGGGGCGGCCGCGGCGGCCGAAGAGACCGCGAAGCTCATCGTTATCGGACTCATCAGCCGGGTCGTTCAACACCCCGCTGATCCCGCCGAGAAATCCAGTAGCGACGTTCTGGCCCTTATCGGCATCGCACTCCCCGATCGGGCTGCCTCGATCCCTCTCGAAGGACGTTCATGACGACATTGACCGCGACGTCACCGCGCCGCGAGCTGTCGCTTTACCCGGCGCCTCGCCAGCGCGCGTGGTACCTGCTCATCGCCAGTGCGGTGACCGTCATGACCTTCTACCAAACCTATGTGCAGGGTGCGGTCTCGACCGCGATCATGCGCGACTTCGGCATGCCGCTGCACGTTCTCGTACTCGCGTCGATCGCGGGTAACGCCGTCGGCGCCGCCGGCGCGTGGGCCACGGGAATCGCCGATCGCATCGGACGAGCAAACCTCATCGTCATCGGATCGCTGGTCGCGTCCGTGCTCGCTCTCGTGGCACTCCCGCAAGCGCCGAACGCGGGAACGTACATCTTCTGGTACACCGCGATCAGCCTGGTAGCGGGTGTCGTCCTCGTCGCAACACCGACCCTGGTTCGCGATTTCTCACCCCAACTCGACCGTGCGACGGCGATGTCGATCTGGACCCTGGGTCCCGTGCTCGGCAGTCTCGCGATCAGCGTCGTCACCCATCTGACCGCCGATTCCCATCCGAGTTGGCAATTCCAGTACCGGCTGGCTGGTGCCGCCGGCATTGTCGTGGCGATCGTCGCCGCAGTCGGACTCCGTGAGCTGTCACCGGGTCTGCGCAACCAGATTCTGCAGAGCTCTGCGGACATCGCCACGGTCGAAAACAACGCGGCGGCCGCGAGTGCTGCCGGCAACGTCAAATCGTCCCCGTGGCGGCTTGCGCTCGTCCTGCCGGCGCTGGGCATCACCGCTTTCTTGGTCTTCTACATCACGCGAGTCGGCTTTCTCGTTCTGTACTTCGTGACGAACTTCCCGGACTTCACACTGTCGCGCGCGAACGGCTTGGCCACGTGGTACTGGGCGGCGAACGCGATCGCGCTGGTCGGGACGGGAATCCTGGCGGACCGACTGCGCGTTCGGCGGCCATTCATGGTCGGCGGGGCGATCACGTCGATCGTTGCGCTTGTCGCCTTCGCCGGGGCGGCCACAGCGCAACCCGCACCGTCCTATTGGACCTTTGTCGCAATGTTGGTGCTGCTCGCCATCGGCGGCGCCGCGACCAACTGCGGCTTCATCACGCTGTACAGCGAAACGGCGGAACGGATCAACCCGGCTGGCGTGGCCCGTGGAATGTCGGTATACGGCTCGGTGTTGCGCGCCGGTGCCGTCGTGACGTTGGTCTGGTTCATGGTCGTGGTGACTGCGCCGACGACGCTCGTCGACCACGGTGGCGAAGTCGTCCGGATCAGCAAGACACACGCGGTGGCGATCGCAACCCTCGGAAAGTTGTCCCCGCAGACCGCTGCGCAACTCCGGGTGACGCCTAATGCACCGGACGTACGGATCGTGGCGACTGCCGAGTTGACCAAGATCGACGCTGCCACCGTGCGCAAGTCGATAACCGGTGACGGGCCCGGGCCGATACCCACGTCGGCGCAATACGACGAGATTCAGCGTGCGGGCACGGCACTCACCCAAGCCGCGTCGATGCCCGCTGCGGACCTTGCTTACCTGGCACGCCACGGCGAGGACGTGGCGGCGGCGTCGAAGAACTCCCGCGACCAATGGCGCACGTGGTGGTACGTATGCCTGGCGTGCCAGATTCTCTTCATCCCGCTGACCTGGCAGCTACGCGACAACCGGACGCTTCGACGCTCGCCCCGTGCCTGACCGCAGCGCGGGGGGTGTCAGAGCTGGTGTTCACCAGTCGCGTCCGGGTCAATCTGGCGTGCCGCGCGCAAGCCCGACTCGATCGCCCCTTCCACCCACCCCGACTTGAAGGTGGTGAAGTCACCGGCCCAGTGAATCCGCTCGGACGGCTTCTTCATCTCCGCCAGCATCCAGCCGCCGTCGGTCGGTGTATCGCCGAACGCGCCCTTGATCCACGGCTGGTCAGGCCAGGAGAACTCCCCGACCTCCACAACGTCTTCGAGCATCCCCGACATATCGGCGTTGAACACGTTGACCAGATCCATGGCGCGCGTCTGCTTCGGCTGCGAGAGGTAGTCCAGCGCATTCTTCCCGGACAGGTAGAAGAAGGCATTTCCACGGCCTCCGGGTTCGTTTCCGGTGATGTCGATCAAGCGCTCCCACGATCGATCGGACGCGGCGACGGGCCACCCTCGAACCCCGCGGTCGATCCACGTCGGCCGGTTGGTCTGCAGGTACACCTTCACGATCGAGGCCCACAACATCCCATCGACGACCTCCTGCATCCGTTGCGGGAGAGCGGGCCGGATGTCGACATCCTGGAGCACGCTGAACGGAATCGTGCTGATGACGGCGTCGCCGGTCCATTCCTTGCCGTTCGCCGTGACGACCTTGGCTTGTCGATCGTTCTGCTCGATTGCCGTGACCGCCGAACCGAGATGAATCTTCCCCTCCGGAAGTTCGGCTGCCATGGTCTGCGGAAGCCTGTCGTTCCCGCCGAGCACCCGGAAGAGGTTGCGGTCGCCGAAGTGGTACGCGAAGTCCGGCAGCAAGCCCAGGACGCTGATGTCGAGCATGAATCCACCGGCTTGTGCGGCGACGAGCTTGGAGAACGCGTCGGATGCGCCCTCTTTTGCCAGCATGTCGCGGACCGTGAAGCCGTCGAACTTGTCGGCTTCGGCGGCGTTGGGCCAGTCGGGGTCGACGACCGTCGTGAAGTCCGCACCGAGAGGCACGAAATAGCTCGTGAGCATCGAACTGAGTTCGACGTTGCGTTCGTCCTCCTTCAGGTTCCACGGCCACGCGTCGAGACGCGTCGCGTCCCCGTGCAGGCCGTCGATCAGGTATGCCGGGCAACCATCGTTCATGGCAACGATGGGCAGCTTGAACTTGCTGATGTAGCCGGCCGTCAACGGCATGTTCAGCCGGAAGTGGCCGCCACCGCCCTCGGTCGTCTGGCCGTTGGCGAATTTGACCGAGATCAAGCGTCCGCCGATACGATCCTGTGTCTCGAACACCTCGACGTCGTGGCCGCGGCGGTGCAAGGCAAGCGCCGCGGTCAGGCCGGCCATTCCGGCGCCGAGAACGAGTACGCGTTTCGGCGACTCCGCACTCCCCGGCGTCGACTGCTTGGCGCACGCGGCGGTGCTCATCCCGCCCAGCAGAGCCGCACCGGCGCCCAACTGCAAAGCCCTACGACGACTCAACTGCATTGTGCGAACTCCCTTGTCGAAATGAACAGAAGCGGGTTTGGGTTCGTCCTGCGCGAATGACGCACCCTGGAGGACGCGGGTCAGGCGCGCGCAGCCTGACACACCTTGGGATCGATCTCGCCGTTGGCGCACAGGTACGCCAGTTGGGCGTCCGCGGCGGTTGAACCATCGTCGAGTGTCGGCGGAACCTCATATCCGGACGAGGCACACAGGTCGCGGTCAGCGTCGCCCACGGAACACAGGTACTTCAGTTGCGCGTCCGCGTTCGAAGGCTGGCGGTTGGGGGCGGGAGTGGGAAACCCCGAGCGTGCACACAACGCCGCATCCGCTTCGCCGACCGAGCAGAGGTACTTCAACTGAGCATCAGCTGCGGTAGTGCCGCCGTTGCTCTGCGGCATCGGGAATCCAGACTCATCGCACAACTGCTTGTCAGCTTCGCCAAGGGAGCAGAGATATCTCAGTTGTGCCTGAGCGACATCGTTGGGGCCCTCCGGTTGAGTGGTGGCCGGTGCCGGAGCCGGCGCCGCACTCCCCGTCGTTGTCGTCGTTGTCGTCGTGGAATTCATCGTCGCCGAGGTGGTTGTCGTCGCGGTGGTCGTCGTAGCGGACACGGCGGTGCTGCTGTTCGCGTCATGCTGGGCGGAGCCGTTCGAGCTGCTGCACGCAGCAAGCGTGATGGCGGCGCCGGCAAGGACGGCTGCGGTCAGAATTCGCACTGTCATGGTCTGCTTTCGTTTCTCGCGGCAGCCGGAGTCTTTACTTCGTCCGGCTCTGATGGGGGGTGGAAAAAACTGTGCGGCAATGACAGTCATGCAGCTTCTTTGAGATGCGGCTGGAGCAGACGGGTCCAGGCCCGAGACATCTGCTCGAATTCGTTATCGCACTCGTCCGCACGGTCGTCGGGAACCCGCCCGTCACTGACAAGGCTCGCCTCGGCCGAGGGGTCTGATCCGTAGGTCCAGCACAGGAGGTTGTACATCCGCTGACGACTGAGCGAGTGAACGTCGGCGAAGTGCCTTTCGGTGAGCTCATTTCGGGCACTGAGACGATCGAACAAGTCCGCGAAGTCGATGACGGCCTGGCGGTCACTGGCTGGGGCTGGGGTGCCGTCCGCTTCCGGAAGCAGCAGCAGGACCGCCGCCAACTGATCAGCGACGTCTTCCTCGCGGCCCGTGAAAGGAAGGTCGTAGAGGTGAAGGACCGCATGGCCGAGTTCGTGATAGAACGTCGCCGTCACGGCACCGAGGGCCGCCTCGTTCGCACGTCCGGTATCGGCGAACAGTTCCTGCAGCTTGGCAGCCCACTCATAACAGATCACCATGACCTTGTCGCTCGCTGACCAGAACGCGTTCGGCTCGTCGCACTGGTCGCCGATCAATGGAATGTCGAACGGCAGGACGAGGCTCTCGTTGACGTCTTCGGCGAAGTCCTCGAGGACCTTGTTTTCTTCTAACAGGGCTTTACCGCGGACCGCCTCCGCGCTCTCTGCGTCCTCGTAGTCGACGGCCATTCGATGGCTCGATTCCGCGGGTGTTGTGCTCTCGCTACAGCCGCTGATCACCGCCACGAAGATCCACATGCCCGTCAGCAGACGGATCGCGTTCCTCACGGGTTCGCAACCTCTGCCACACATCCCGGCGCGAGGGTGGCGCCGAACGCACCCGACATGAACATCTGCACCGGGGAACCCGCGAAACGCATCGCCTTTCCGTCTTTGGTGACGGTCACGGTCGACGACTGCCCGGGAATGGACAGATGACTTGCCGGACTCGCCGACCCGTCCTTTCGGTACGCCAGCAGGTGCAAGTAGGCAGCCGGTGCGTCAGTGGCGCAGTACTGCTGCTTGAGGTCCTCGAACAGCCCGGCACTCATGCAGTCCGTGGCGGCCGGTACGGATCCGTCGGTCGTGTTGGGCGACGGCACGCAGTGGATGATCGAATCGTCCATGCCCTGCGCGATCAGAACGGGAACTGGCTTCCCGTGCGACGTTGGGATCTTGGGATAGGGACTGGTCCCCCGCGGCCCGGGCAGGTTCCACGTAATCCACTGGCACCAATCGGCGATCGCGTCGCCCGTGGGCGCCGCGCAGGTGGCGTCCAGCCCACCCGGGAAGAACTGACCGACGCGGTAGGGCTGGGGAAGATTCCAGACCGCGGGCACGAGCATCTGGTTCTGTTCGGCATTCCGGTAGGGCGAAGTCGCCGCTTGGACCTGCTTGGATTCGGTTTCCAAGCACAACGAGGTGACGGTGCCTACGGTGTCCTGCCCCTGCTTGGTGAGCATCGCGTCCCGGTCCAGCGGGGCGTTCTCGGGAAATGCGGGCAGTTTCGCGCCCGGAGTCATCGCCTTCGAGGTGGAGAAGGTCGACCACGAGCCGAAAATGTAGGAGAACAGTGCCGGCCCGATCTGGAGTTCGAGCTTGGGGATGGGCAACCCGACGACCTCGATCGTCTTGTGCATTTCCCAGTCCGCGAGCCCGCGCGCGCCCGTTCCTGGCGCACCGATGAACGTGGACGCGGGCGCCAGTGCCACCACGCCGGCCAATTCGATCGGCGGTGTCGGCTTGGCGGGAGACGTGGCCGCGTAGTACGTGTCGGCCATCTGGCCGGCCCACAGCGCGGCATGCCCGCCTTGCGAATGCCCCCACGTGACCATGTCGAAGCCCTTGATCAGCTCCGGCGTCAACTTCTCCTGCGCCACCAACTGACTTGCCGCCCGCACGGAATCAAGGACATTGGCGGCGGCGACTCGGCCGAGGACATAGGTGTCTTTGGGCTGATAGTCCGCGGCCGCGACCATCCAGCCCTGATCGAGTGCGAATTGCAGCGCCCCGGAGTCCGCGGTTCCCTCGTATTCACCAAGCGGCTTCCCCACGCCGATAGCACCGATTCCGCCGGGCATGGGACCCCAGAAAAGCTTCTTGGGATCAGACGACGGCAGACAGCGCTGATCCAGGCCTACCGTTCCATGCGACCAGGCGAGCACATTCGCTCGCCCGCTGTTGTTCGCGCGCAGCCCCGATGCGGGCGCAGCGACGAGGCCACACACGAGCTGTCGGTCGTTTTCGTCGACACCGATCGACACGTACAAGACACGCCAGACCTTGGCATTGGCCGGAAATCCTTTTGCTTCCGCGCCGGTCGGCTCAAGCAGTTGGGACGAGACGAGGTCGCCCGGGCCAGTCCCGCTCGGAGCCGCGGAACCGACGCCGTTGGGCCCGTCACAGACGGACGCGCTCGGTGCTGCCGAGGTGGACGGCGCAGACCCTCCGTCGCCCGACCTACTGCAGGCGGTCGCGATCGCGGCCAAGCACAGAAGGAGTGCGACAACACCCCGTGTGCCTAAAGCCGGTTGTCGATTCATGGCCGTGAAATTAGCCACTCGGAACGGCGGAAATGACCGCAATCTGGAAAGGATTTCCAACCAATTCTGTGCGATGGAGTAACTTCACCGCTCGGATTCACCTGGCCGTGCACCTTCTCCTTAATTGGCTGATCGATCGAACAGTGCGTTTCGATCAGACGGTCCCCGGCTTATGGTCACACTTTCTAGGATTGACGAAGTCCGGAACCGCTTGGTCAACGACCCAAAAAGCGGATCGCGCAACTGCTTTGACGACCGCATCGGACCGGAACGCCAGCTGATCTCACGCCGTTAAGGGGTGTCGTGCGAGTACGTGTTTTTCGTCCCCTCTGCGGAATTGTCTCCCTGGCGCTGGTAGCTGGATGCGGCACAAGTTCGAGCGCGGACGTGGCTCGGCGTGAGGCTGCGGCCGCGTTTCCCGTTTCCGAACTCGACCCCTCGATAAACGCGTGCGCCGACTTCGAGGGATACGTCAATCGAAAATGGGTTTCCAGTACCGAGATTCCTGCTGATTCTGGCCGAGTCATGGCGTTCACCCAAGTGCAGGATCAGGTTGCGGCGCAGCTCAAAACCATCGTCGAGCAGGCTGCCGGGAAGCGCGGAACCCAGAAACCGGGAACGCCTGAGTATCAGGTCGGCACGCTTTATGCCGAAATGCTCGACGAATCGGCGCTCGACCGCGCTGGAGTAGGCCCGGTGACAGCCGAACTCGAGACAATTCGGAACTTGAGTGACATCGGACAACTCAGTGGGTTCATTCGAGCGGACGTCGCGCACGGCGGCAAGCTGGTCTTCGAGCTCAAAGCCGTGGCCGATCCCCATGACGCGACCCGCCGACTAGCCGACGTGAGCCCGACGGCGTTGGGGTTGCCGGCCAAGGCGTACTACACCGATCCGGAGTATGCCGACATCGTCGCGGCCTACCGCGACTACCAGGCACGACTTCTCGAGCTGAGTGGACTGACGGTTGCGGACGCAAGGATGCAGGCCGATCGTGCGTTCGTGCTCGAGTCTTCGCTTGCGGACGCGACGTTGGCACCGGAACAAGCGCGTGACCCCAGTCAATCGATATCGGTCGTCACACGCACGGAAGCGGAGACTCGGACACCTGCCGTCGGCTGGAGTGCGTTGTTCGATGCCGTCGGGTTGCCTGACGTCACGCAGTTTCAACAGACCGAGGAGAAGTTCTTCGAAAGACTGAACGAGTTGCTTGTTCCCAAACAGACCGAGGCTTGGAAGGCCCTGCTCCAGCTTGCGGTCCTGAAGCGCTCGGCGTCGATGCTCTCGGCACCGTTTCGGACTGCCGATCTGGAGTTCTCGCAGGACTTGACGGGCGCGACGGAGGATCGGCCACGTTGGCGCGAAGCGCTCGAACTCGTGAACGGTTCGGTCGGTATGGAGCTCGGACGCTTGTACGTGAGCGCGCAGTACGACCCGGCAGTGACGTCGAAGGTCCGGACGATGATCACGTCGATCATCTCGGCAATGGGCCAGAGATTGCGTGCGCTCGACTGGATGAGTGACCAAACCAAGCAGCGCGCCCTGGAAAAGCTTCAGACGATGGTTGTGAAGGTCGGGCACCCGTCGACCTACCGAGATGCGTCGGCTGCGGGGATCGAGGGGAAAGGATTGATCTCGGACGTCCGCGCGATCGAAGAGTTCAACTTTCGTGAGCAGATCGAACTGATTGGAAAACCCGTCGATCGGCACAGTTGGGACACGCCGCCGCAGGAAGTCAACGCCTTCTACGAACCAACCGAGAACTCGATCACCTTTCCGGCGGCAATCCTGCAGGCGCCGTTCTTCGATCCGAAGGCCGATCCGGCACTCAATTACGGTTCGATCGGCGAAATCATCGGCCACGAAATCACGCACGCATTCGACGTCGACGGCTCGCAGTACGACGCACAGGGCAATCTCGACGACTGGTGGACCCCCGAGGACGCGGCGAACTTCGCCGAGCGCACGTCCCGGTTGGTGACGCAGTACGACGCCTACGTACCGTTGCCGAACCGACCGAATCTGCACGTGAACGGAGAATTGACGCTCGGCGAGAACATCGCCGACCTGGGCGGCTTCCTCGTCGCGTTCGATGCGTTCCAGAACGTGGACCCCGGTCCGGTGGACTCACACGGCAAGATCGCCGGCCTGACTCCCGAGCAACGATTCTTTCTCGGGGCAGCGCGGCAGGAGCGCGCCAAATTGCGGGAAGAGGCGATGATCGCCCAACTCGACGACCCCCACGCTCCCACGCCCTATCGAGTCAACGGCGTCGTACCGAACGTGCCTCAGTTCGCCCGAACGTTCGGTTGTCGTGCGGGCGACCCGATGGTCAATGTGCCGGAGTCGATCGTCAGCATCTGGTGACGCACAATTCAGACCCGAGTCAGCACCAGATACTCGCTGACCCCGAACACGGCCTGTAGGACCCGCTCGGCCGTGGCGAATTGATACTCCAACTCCGACGCCCCCACGATGCGCGGATTGGTCACGCGCACCATTTCGCCCTGGTACCGCACCGCGGCCTCACCCGCTGCGAGCACGTTCTTGAGCCATTGCGTCTCGTGCCCGTACGGCAATCCGATGATGAAACCGTCGTCGGTCGCGATCGGGGTGACCGGAGTCTGCAACTCGCGTCCACTCGTGCGTCCGCGGTGATAGATGACGCCGTTCCGGTCGCCCGCCTCACCGGCGGTCTTCAACGCGGGCGCATTGAGGCGGTCCCGCTGCAAGCGCGTGAAGGGCACCAACACTGCCTTCGACTTGGTGCGCATCCCGATGATCAGCACCCCGGCAGCGACGAGAACGGCGCCGAGGACGATCAGAACAACCCTGCGAATTGTGGCCATGTCCCGACCCAATCACAGGAGGCGAACTACCGCGACTCCGCCCGCTGCTTCAACGCCGCGTTGAACGCGTCATGCCCACGCTGCGGCGCATCACGCATCATCAGAAGGAAGACCGGGACGAACGGGCCGGTGATCCGCTCGACATGCGTGAAGCGCACTCGGTTTTCGCCGACGGGCGCGATGCGAAATTCACGCCGCCCCTTGAAGAATCGGTCCGTCACCAAGTGCCCTTCCCAGGTGAACAGCGACTCCGGTTCGAGGTCTTTGATCTGCGCCTTCACATTCACCGACGGCCGACCCGGCATGCCGAGAGTCATCGTCAGCGTGGAGCCAGGCGTCAGCTGTCCCGAGATCGCCGGCAGCGACGGATTCCACTCCCCGTACGCAGCGGTGTCGGTGAGTACCCGCCACACGTCCGCAGCTGCGGCGTCGATATCGAAAGTCGTTTCGTAGAGCTTCATCTCATGCTCCGATCTGCTGGAGCAGGCCGAGTCCGTCGAACTGAGCCCAGTGCTCGGCGATCTTCCCGTCGACGACGCGGCTGAAGTCGATTCCGGTGATGCTGATCTGGCGCCCGGTCGCAGCATTGCCCAGGAAGTCGCCGCGGTGCGTGCCCGTCATCGTCCAGCGGGACGCCACGGTGTCGCGCTCGGTGACCGCAGAATCGATCGAGATCTGTACGTCCGGGAAGCCGGCGACGAACATCCCCATGAACTCCGCCCACCCGGCCGAGTCGAGCGTCACGGGAGCGCCCTGCACATGCGCGGCGTAGCTCGGATGACGGAAGCCCGCCTCTGCGTCCCAGTCGCGGTCATTGAAGGCCTGCACCCAGAGTTCGTTCAAAACCTTGGGAGAAACGGTGGTGGTCATGTCGGCTCCTTGCGGCGAGGTTGTGTTGACCTGCTCAGTCTCGTGCGCGCCGACGGTTCGCACATCTGGCGATTCCATATATGGAGTCCATATCTTTCAGCGGTTTTTGTCCGCCCAATCCGCCACTTGATGCCGCGACCGCACATCGAGCTTGCGCAGGATGTGCTCGACGTGAATCCCAACCGTGCCGACGCTGATGGTGAGCTTCTCCGCGATCTCGCGGTTGGTCAGTCCGGTGGCGAGCAGTTGGGCGATCTCGCGTTCTCGCCGGGTGAGGGCGGTCGGCGCGGTCGGCGCCGGGGTCGTCTGCGCTTCGGCCAGCAGACGATCGATCGGCATCGATGCTCCAGCGGCACAAGCACTGTCGTAAGCGGAATCGCCGAGCAGTTGGCGCAGTTCAGCAACGGTGTTGTCGAAAGCCTCGCGACTGCCCGGCGACAGCAGTGCCCCGGTGTCGCGGCGCACCTTCCCCGCCCAGCCGAACAGATGCGTCGCAGGCAGCCCGCGCTGCATCCGCAGAAGAATCCGCGCGAGATCCTCGACCGCGAAGATCAGGTAGAAACGGTCGCCGAGATCGGCGAGAAGGCGGACCGCACGGACACCCATCGCCAACGCGAATTCAGCGTCTGCCAGCGTATTTGCGAGATGGTTGGCCGCATAGGCCGTGCCCCACGCATCCCCGTTCGCCTCGAAGTGTGCGAGCGCCTCCTCGAACAGAGCCTGCTTGGACTCCGACTGCTCGACGCTGCCGAGGTTCACCGTTGCGTGCCCGATCATCATCGGATGGTCGGCGCGACGAGCGGATTCGAGAGCGGTCTCGAAAAGCGGCCGTGCCGCGCCGACGTCTCCGCTGCGCAAAGCCTCGATTCCGAGCAACGTCTCCGCCCGCGACAGCTCGGCATCGTCACCGGACTGCCCAGCGAGTTCCCGCATCTCGTTCGCATAATTCCGGGCCTCTTCGCTGTGCCCGAGGGCGCCACGCAGCATCGACGCAGCTCGCAGCCCGGCCATCCGTGCGCCGGGCGGCACGTCCCGGACGACCAGCGCCGGTTCGAGCCACAGCAATCCGGCGCGGAAGTAGCCGCGGAGCCAGAGGTACCACCAGAGCCCGCCGACGAGCCGCAGCGTGCTGGCCCAGTCGCCGTGGCCGTTGGCGGTGCGGACTGCGGCGCCGAAGTTGGCGAGGTCGCGCTCGAGCCGCTGCATCCAAACGCGCTGGTCCGGGCCATACAGTGCCGGTTCCGCGAGTTCGGCCTGCCGGACGAAGAACTCGCAGTGTCGAATTCGAGACCGGTCGACGCCACCCGAAGCCGCAAGCTGGGCGTACGCAAATTCGCGCACCGGAACGAGCATCCGATAGAGCGCTTCGCCGTCGATCTCATCGACCACGAGTAGCGACTTCTCGACGAGACCGGCGACCAACTGCTCGGTGTCAGGCTCATCGCATACGTACTGCGCAGCGGCCATCGTCCACGTTCCGACCAGAACTCCCAGCCGACGGAATACCACCTGTTCCTCGGGTGACAGCAGGTTGTGACCCCACTCCAAAGCCGCCCGCATGGTCTGGTGTCGTTCCGGCCGGGACCGCCCCTTGGGGAGCACCGCGTCGAAACCTGCCTCAACCCGTACGGCGATATCGGTGAGAGACATCGAACTCGCAGCGGTGGCGGCCAACTCGATGGCGAGCGGGATGCCATCGAGTTGGCGGCAGATGTCCTTTGCGACAAAGACGTTCTCATCGGCCGGCGGGAGGCTCGGCCGAATCCGGCGGACGCGGCGCAGGAACAGATCGGCAGCGGAATCGGTCGGGAGCGGACTGAGGGCGTGCACTTCCTCGCCCGTGATCCGCAGCGGCTCACGGCTCGTCGTGAGTACATGCAGTCCCGGCGCAGCATCCAAGAGCAGGTCCGCGAGGTCGGCACAGTCGTCGATGACGTGCTCGCAGTTGTCGAGGACGAGCAGCAGGTGCCGGTCGCGGAGGAACTCCTCGAGCGCCTGGTCCGCGACCGTGTCGACGCTGTCCCGCATCCCGATCGCCTGCCCGACGACCGGCGCGAGTGCATCCGTCGTCCGGACCGTGGAAAGGTCGGCGAGCCACACGCCATCGGTGAACGTCGATTCGAGGCGGCGGGCGACCTCGAGCGTCAGAGTCGTTTTGCCGATGCCACCGCAGCCGGTGATGGTGACGAGTCGCCCCGGCTCCATCAGTCGGCGGGAGACTGCCGCGATGTCCGACTCACGGCCGACGAGCGCGACGCGCGAAGCGGGCACGTGCATGACGGCGAGTATGGCAGCCGGTCGGGCAAGACGCTCGTAGCGCGCGCATCGAAGAAATGAGCGACAGTTCATTTCTACCCTTGACGGAAGAAATGAATCGGTGTTCAATCCAACTGTGGCCTACCGCCAGACCCCTGCGATCAAGCAACGGCTCGAGGAAACCCGAGCCCGGATCGTCACGTCTGCCACGGAACTCATCCACGATCACGGCTACGTCGGATGTTCGATGGCAGCGGTTGCCGAACGCGCGGAGATCGCAACCGGCACGATTTACCGCTTCTTTCCGAGCAAAGGCGAACTGTTCGCCGAGGTCTTCCGAACCGCCTGTGCCAAGGAGGTCGCAGCGGCGAGCGCCTCGGCGCAGAAGACGCTCGAAGCCGGCGAACCGGTCGACGCACTCATCGCGGCCGTCCGGACGTTCGCCAAACGCGCACTGAAAGCTCAGAAGCTCGCCTACGCACTCCTGGCCGAACCGGTCGACCCGCTCGTGGAAGCCGAACGACTCCACTTCCGGTCGGCCTACACCGACCTCTTTGCCAGCGGAATCGCACAGTGCATCGATGACGGACTGCTTCCGAAGCAGAATCCGCAGGTCACCGGCGCCGGAATCGTCGGTGCCATCAGCGATGTCCTCATCGTTCCCCTCGGCAAAGGCCACGCAGACCCCGATGTCGTCCCGGAAATCGAATCCTTCGTCCGCCGCGCCCTCGGCGTATCCATCAAGGAGCACACTGATGCCCACTCATGAGGTCTTCAACCAAGCCATCGCGCCGGTCGGTTACAACCCCGCCGACTACCCCGCGATCATCGAAGCCCTGACCCGCGAAGGCGCACTCGATCGCCTGCCCGAGGTACAGGAAGCGGGAGCGCTCGCCAGCACGGAACATGCACTAGAACTCGGCGACCTCGCGGAGGAACACCCGCCGGTGCTGAAAACGCACGACCGTTACGGCTTCCGCGTCGACGAGGTCACCTACGACCCCAGCTATCACGAGCTCATGCGGACCGCGACCTCGCTGGGCCTCCACGGCTCCCCCTGGGCCGACGACAAGCCTCACCCGCACCTGGCACGAGCAGCGAAGATGCTCGCTTGGGGCCAGGTCGACGCCGGTCACCAATGCCCCATCTCGATGACCTACGCCGTGGTCCCCGCGCTGCGCGCCAACCCCGAACTCTCCGCTCTGTGCGAACCGAAGCTCGCCGCGAAGTCCTACGACCCGAAGCTCGCGCCACTCGCCGAGAAGTCGGCCCTGACCGCCGGCATGTCGATGACCGAGAAGCAGGGCGGTTCGGACGTTCGGGCGAACACGACCCGGGCGGTCGCACAGCCGGACGGCACCTACCGGCTCACCGGACACAAGTGGTTCACCTCGGCTCCGATGAGCGACTTCTTCCTGACGCTCGCTCAAACAGAAGCGGGCGTGACGTGCTTCGCCGTGCCACGCATCCTGCCCGACGGCACGCGCAACAACTTCTTCCTGCAGCGACTCAAGAACAAGCTCGGCAACCATTCGAACGCTTCCAGTGAGGTCGAGTACGCCGAAGCCTTCGCCTGGCGGGTGGGCGACGAAGGTCGTGGCGTTCCGACGATCATCGAGATGGTCAACATGACCCGCCTCGACTGCACGCTCGGCACCGCGACCCTCATGCGTGTCGGTGTTCAGCAGGCTGCCTGGCACGCATCACACCGCAAGGCCTTCGGCGCGTACCTCGTCGACCAGCCGGCCATGCAGAACGTCCTCGCCGACCTCGCGGTCGAGGCGGAGGCCGCGAACACGGTTGCCCTGTGGCTCGCCGCGTTGACCGACCGGCCGGAAGAATCGGCTCTACGCCGCATCAGCCTCGCCGTCTCGAAGTACTACGTGTGCAAGCGCGGACCGGTTCACGCCGCCGAAGCCTTGGAATGCCTCGGCGGAAACGGCTACGTCGAGGAATCGCGCATGCCGCGCCTCTACCGCGAAGCTCCCCTGCTGTCGGTATGGGAGGGCTCGGGCAACGTCGCCGCGCTCGACACCCTCCGCGCGATGGCGAAGCAGCCGGAAACGCTCGGCATCTTCTTCGACGAGGTCTCCAAAGCCGCCGGCAGCGACTCGCGTCTCGACGAGGCCATCGCAGCTTTGAAGGCCCAGTTCGCCGACTTAGACACCGCGCAATACCGCGCGCGCACGGTGGTCGGTTCGATGGCGAAGGTGCTGCAAGGTTCGCTGCTCGTCCGGCACGGTCACTCGGCGGTCGCCGACGCGTTCTGCGCGAGCCGCCTCTCCGACAACTGGGGCGACGTGTTCGGCACGCTGCCGACCGGGCTCGACGTCGGCACGATCATCGATCGCGCGGTGCCCAAGGCATGAGCGTAAGAACCGAACGCCGGGGAGCCGTCCTCATCGTCACGCTCGACCGGCCGGAAGTCCGCAATGCCGTCGATCCCCACCACGCCCAAGCCCTCACGGACGCGTTCACGGAGTTCGATCAATCCGAGGCCTCCGTCGCGATCCTCTACGGCGCGGGCGGAAACTTCTGTGCGGGTGCCGACCTCAAGGCCGTGTCCCGCGGCGAGTACCGGATCGTCAACCCCGGCGAATCCGGGCCCGCCGGCATGGGGCCGACCCGACTGCTGCTCAGCAAGCCGGTCATCGCAGCTGTCGAGGGATATGCCGTGGCCGGCGGGCTTGAACTCGCGGTCTGGGCCGACCTGCGCGTTGCCGATCCGGCGGCGACGTTCGGCGTCTTCTGCCGACGGTGGGGCGTCCCACTGATCGACGGCGGAACCGTTCGCCTGCCCCGGCTCATCGGGCAGTCACACGCTTTGGACATGATCCTGACGGGTCGAGCGGTGGGCGCCGACGAGGCGTTCCGGATGGGACTCGCGAACCGGATCTCCGAACCCGGAAAGGTTCTCGAGGCAGCGATCGAGTTGGCCGAACAACTCGCCGGATTCCCCCAGACCTGCATGCGGCAGGACCGGTTGTCGTGCCACGAACAGGAGAACCTCGATTTGGACGCCGCCATCGCCAACGAGTGGCAGCGCGGCATGATCTCGCTCGTCGATGCCCTCGACGGCGCAACGAAATTCGCATCTGGCGCGGGTCGCCACGGCAACTTCTCCGAACACTGAGGACACCCCTGTGGACATGACCAATCACTCCGGCACGCGCGAAGCCGCCTGGTACGAGAACTGGACGGAGGTTCCGGACTCGCCGTTCCAGAACCGGCCGCAACCCGAGGACACCCACGAATACCGCACTCTGACCTACGAGCGCACAGGTCGCATCGCGCGAATCACGTTCAATCGCCCGGACAAGGGCAACGCGATCACGCCGGACACTCCCCTCGATATCGCACATGCGGTGGAGCGGGCCGACCTCGATCCGCGGGTGCACGTCATCCTGGTTTCGGGTCGCGGCAAGGGCTTCTGCGGTGGCTACGACCTCGGGATGTTCGCCGAGAATTTCAGCGACACCCCTGCCTCGGGTACGCACGACACCGAAGGCACCGCACTCGACCCCACCGCCCAGATGATCAACCACAATCCGTGGGGCACCTGGGACCCGATGCTCGACTACGCGATGATGAGCCGCTTCAACAAGGGCTTCTCCTCGCTCCTGCATGCGAACAAGCCGACGGTCGCCAAGATTCACGGCTTCGCCATCGCGGGCGGCACCGACATCGCGCTGTATTGCGACCAGATCATCTGCGCTGACGACGCGATGATGGGCTACCCGCCCACCCGCGTCTGGGGCATTCCGGCAGCGGGCATGTGGGCCCACCGCCTCGGCGATCAACGGGCAAAGCGACTGCTGTTCACGGGCGATCGCATCAGCGGCAAGCAGGCCGAGGAATGGGGCCTGGCGATCGAGTCGTGCCCCGCCGACGAACTCGACGAACGCACCGAAGCTCTCGTCGAGCGGATCGCACGGATGCCCATCAACCAGCTGATGATGGCGAAGCTCGCCCTCAACTCGGCACTTCTCGCCCAGGGCGTCGCGAACAGCACGATGATCAGCACTGTTTTCGACGGCATCTCGCGCCACACCCGCGAGGGCTACGCCTTCCAATTGCGCTCCGCAACAGCCGGATTCCGAGAGGCCGTGCGCGAACGCGACGAACCATACGGGGACTACAAGCGAAAGGACAGCAAGTGATCGACTTCGACGATCAGGTCGTCATCGTCACCGGCGCCGGAAACGGCCTCGGCAAGGCCTATGCACTCGAGTTCGCTCGGCGCGGAGCCGCAGTCGTCGTCAACGACCTCGGCGGATCGGTGCGCGGAGAAGGTGGCTCCGACGCGGCTCAGGCCGTCGTCGACGAGATCGTCGTGGCCGGCGGGCGGGCCGTCGCCTCGCGCGATTCGGTCGCCACGCCCGAGGGCGGCAAGGCCATCGTCGACACCGCGATCGAGGCCTTCGGCCGCGTCGACGTCGTCGTCAACAACGCCGGAATCCTGCGCGACAAGTCGTTCCTCAAGCTCGAACCCGAAGACCTCGACGCGGTTCTCGACGTCCACCTCAAGGGCGCCTTCAACGTCTCCCAGCCCGCCTTCGCGAAGATGAAGGAGCAGGGCTACGGCCGGTTCGTGTTCACGTCCTCCAACGCGGGAATCTTCGGCAACTTCGGCCAGACGAACTACGGTGCGGCCAAGGCGGGACTCGTCGGCCTCTCGAACGTCCTCGCCATCGAAGGCGAACGCTTCAACATCAAGAGCAACGCGATCATGCCGGTGGCGAAGACCCGCATGACCGAGGATCTGCTCGGTCCGCTCGCCGATCTCGCCGCCCCGGAAGGCGTCGTACCGCTCACCGTCTTCCTCGCGAGCCGCGACTGCGAAGTCACGCACGAGGTGTTCTCAGCCGCCCTCGGTCGGTACGCGCGCGTCTTCATCGGCGTCACGCCGGGCTGGCGGTCGGAAGGCCTGGCCACGGCCGAAGACATTGCGGCCAACCTCGCCCAGATCGAGGACCAGACCGGATACATCGTCCCGTTGTCCACCATGGACGAGCTGAAAGCACTTCTCGGATGAGCGAATTCGCAGGCAAGACGGCGGTTGTCACGGGCGGCGCACGCGGCATCGGGGAAGCGATCGCCCGGGCGCTCGCGGCCGAAGGTGCGCAGGTAACCGTGGCCGACCTCGATGGCGATCAGGCGGCGGAGGTCGCGGCGGAGATCGGTGGAAAATCCTTCGCCGGCGACATCTCCGCATCCGGAACGCTCGAGCATCTCTTCGAACTGACCGGCCCGGTCGACATCTTCGTGGCCAACGCCGGAATCATGGGTGCCCCCGGCCTCGACGCTCCAGACGAATCCTGGGACGCCGTCCTCAACGTCAACCTCATGAGCCACGTTCGCGCAGCAAAGTTGCTGGTCCCGGGCTGGGTCGAACGTGGTGGCGGCTACTTCGTGAGCGTCGCGTCGGCCGCCGGGCTGCTCACCCAGATCGGCTCGGCGACCTACGCGGTGTCCAAGCACGCAGCCGTGGGGTTCGCCGAATGGCTTTCGGTGACGTACGGCAACCGCGGCGTCAAGGTCAGCTGCCTGTGCCCGATGGGTGTTGACACGGACCTGCTCCGCACGGTTGGTTCACATGCAGAGGGTGAAATCGCCTACAAGTCCATCGCGACCGCGGGCGCGATCCTCGACCCGAAAGACGTGGCGCAGAAGGTCATCGAGGGCATTTCCGCGGGCAAGTTCCTCATCCTTCCCCACGAGTCGGTGCTGCAGATGTATCAACAGAAGGGCGTGGACTACGACGGGTGGCTCGGCGCGATGCGCTGGTACCAGGACAGTCTCACTGCCCCAAAGAAAGGCGATTGATGCCGTATCTCCGTCGCGAGGGCCAGGTTTTCGTCCTCGACCTTGGCGAGGCCGGACAGCCGGAAACCGACAACCGTCTCAGCCCGGATGCCCTCGACGCCATCGAGGCGTGCATCGACGAGGCGGAGGCATCGCAAGGCCCAGCCGCACTGGTGACGACCGCGACGGGGAAGTTCTTCTCCAATGGGTTCGTGCCGGAACTCTTCGCCCCCGACGGCAGTTACCTGCTCCGGGCGCAGCAGGTTTTTGCACGCGTGGTGGCTTCCGAGCTGCCGACCATCGCGGCGGTCAATGGCCACGCGTTCGGCGGGGCCGCTTTCCTCGCGGTGGCCCACGATATCCGGCTCATGCGCACCGACCGTGGATTCTTCTGTCTTCCGGAGTTGGATCTCGGGATGCTCATTCCCAACGGCTTTGACGCCCTGTTCGCGGCTCGCGTGCCGCAGCCGGGACGCCATATTGCTGTGGTGACCGCGCGCCGATTCGGCGGTGCCGACGCGGTGCAAGCCGGGATCATGGACCAGGCCCTGTCCGCCGAGGAACTCCTCCCGACTGCTCTCGCGCTGGGCGAACAGCTCGCCGCCAAGCGTGGACCGAACTTGGCCGCGACCAAAAAGCACATGTACGGCACCGTGCTCGACGAGATGTCCCGATACGGGCTCCCCGCCCAATAGGAGAACTGATGACCAAGTCCCTCGAAGGCAAGACCATCATCATGTCGGGCGGAAGCCGCGGCATCGGTCTGGCCATCGCACTCGCGGCCGCCCGCCTCGGCGCGAACATCACGATCCTCGCCAAGACAGGCGAGCCGAACCCGAAGCTTCCGGGCACCATTTACACGGCCGCTGCTGAGATCGAAGAGGCTGGCGGACAGGCACTTCCGGTCGTGGGTGACGTCCGGGACGAAGCGTCTGTCCAGAACGCCGTCGACCAGACGATCGAGCGGTTCGGCGGTATCGACATCGTCGTGAACAACGCCTCGGCGATCGACCTGTCCGGCACCGAAGCACTCTCGGTCAAGAAGTTCGACCTCATGCAAGGCATTCAGATCCGCGGCACGTTCCTGCTGACCCGCGCCGCGCTGCCGCACCTCAAGAAGTCGGACAACCCGCACATCCTGTCGCTGTCGCCGCCGCTCAACCTCTCGCCGAAGTGGCTCGGCGCGCACCCGGCCTACACGTTGGCAAAGTATGGAATGTCGATGCTGACGCTGGGCTGGGCCGAGGAATACCGCAAGGACGGCATCGCCGGAAACTGCCTGTGGCCGGAGACGCTCATCGCGACCGCCGCGGTCCAGAACCTGCTCGGCGGCGATGAGGCAATCGCGGTGTCGCGCACCCCCGAGATCGTTGCGGATGCCGCGATGCTCATCCTCACCTCGGACGCGAAGACCAACAGCGGCAAGGTCTACATCGACGCGGAGATCCTCGCCGACCACGGCGTCACCGACCTGTCGAAGTACGGCGGCGGCGACAACGTTCAGTACGACATCTTCATCGACTGACGCCGGCGTACCACGCAAGCAACTCCGGACGGTCGATCGCGCTCGGTGCGACGACCTTCTCGGGATCAGCGCCTTGAAGTATCCGTTTGATGGGTACTTCGAGGCGCTTTCCGGTTCTCGTGTGCGGGATCCCCGGCGCCACGATGATGTCGTCGGGGACGTGCCGCGGTGACAGTTCCGTCCGGATGGCTGCGGCGATGCGCTCTTTCACCGCTTCGGTCATGTCCTGCCCATCGGCCAGCACGACGAACAGCGGCATCCAGTAGCCACCGTTCGGCTGCTCGACTCCGAGCACGAGCGCGTCGCTGACCTCCGGAACCTGCTCGACGACCTGATAGATGTCGGCAACACCCATACGGATTCCGCCGCGGTTGAGAGTCGCGTCCGAGCGACCGTGCACGACGATGCTGCCGCGATCGGTGATGGTGATCCAGTCGCCGTGTCGCCACACACCCGGATAGTGCTCGAAATAGGCCGCCCGGTACCGGCTGCCGTCCGGATCGTTCCAGAAACCCACCGGCATCGACGGCATGGGCTTGGTGATGACGAGCTCGCCCATCTCCCCGATCACGGGCCGACCTTCGCCGTTCCACGCCTCGACCGCCGTTCCGAGGAACGCCGCAGACAGCTCACCCGGCCACACTGGCACGGTTGGGACGCCGCCGAAGAAGGCCGAGACGACGTCGGTTCCGCCGCTGATCGACGAAACATGCACGTGGTCGCCGACGTTCTCCCCGAGCCATTCCGACGACGTTGCCGGTAGCGGCGATCCGGTGATGCCGACCATTCGCAGCTGTGTCAGGTCGAAGTCCCGGCTCGGCTTCGCGCCGGCCTTGATGCAGTTCAGGACGTACGCGGGGCTCGTACCGAGGACCGTCGCACGCGTCTCCGCAGCCAATTTCCACAACGCGTCAGGGCGGGAGAACGCGGGGTTTCCGTCGTAGCAGACGATCGTCGCGCCCATGAGAAGTGCACTGTTCCGGTAGTTCCACATCATCCAGCTCGGACTCGTGAACCAGAAGAAGGTGTCGCTGTCATCGACATCGGACTGGAGCACGAGCGCTTTCAGGTGCTCGAGGACGACCCCGCCATGACCGTGCATGATGCCCTTCGGCTTGCCCGTCGTGCCGGAGGAGAACAGGACCCACAGTGGATGGCTGAAGGCGACGGGAGTCGGTCGAAGTTGAGCGGCTTTGTCGGTCGCCGCTTCCCACGACAGCCACTTTTCGTCGGATCGACCGATCCGCGAGACCAACACGGCCGATCGCAGGGTCGGAAGTCCGGACCGGAGCGCCGCGATGTCCTCGGCCTTGTCGTGCACCTTCCCGCCGTATCGATAGCCATCGGCAGCGACGAGCACGACCGGATCGAGCTGGCCGAGACGGTCCAGCGCCGCACTCGCCGAGTAGTCCTGCCCACACCCACTCCAGATCGCACCGATGCTGGCCGCGGCCAAGAACGCGATCACCGCCTCGGGAATGTCCGGGAGATAACCGACGACCCGGTCGCCGGGGCCGACGCCGAGTTCGGTCAACGTCCGGGCGAAGGCCGCGGTCGTCGCAACCAACTCCCGAAACGTCACCTCAGTTCTCTTTCCGTCTTCCCCGATGGCTCGAATGGCGACCTCACCGTTGTCGGCCAGCTGCGCGATCCGGTCGACATAGTTCAACTCGGCACCCGGAAACCACTGGGCTCCCGGCATTTCCGCGCTCGACAGCACCTTCGTCGGGACGAACCCAAAGCCGAGGAAGGACCAGAGCAGTCCCCAAAAGCCCTCGACGTCCGCGACCGACCAGCGCCACAGTTCGGCATAGTCCATGAACTGCCACCCGGTCGCATCCGAGACGAACCGGCTGAACGCGGTGATCTGAGCGTCGTCGATGTCGTGCTGCGTCGGTATCCACTGCGGTTCCATCCGAGGTTCCGTTCTACGTCGTTGGCCCAAAGGGGCTGGTCAAGGACACCGTGGCCAGGTGGCGCAACACCTTGCGGGCGACGGTCGGAGAGAGTCTGCTGGCACTATGTGGGGTCGAGTTGATCAGACCGAACGTCGCATGGGCCTCGACCCGCGCTTCGACTTCACTCAGCGTGGGGTGCAACTGTCGCAGCACATTGACCCAGATCTCAACGTACTGTCGCTGGGCCTTTCGGACCTGCCTCTTCGCCGGCGCCGGGAGGTTCTCCAGGTCCCGGTCCTGGATGCGGATGAGATCCGACTCGCCGAGAGCGAAGTCGAGATGGAACTCGATCAATCCCGCGAGCGCCTCCTGGGCGTTCGACGCCTTCTCGACAACGGCCACCCCACCATCGAACAGACGTTGGCTGACGCCGACCAGCAGTTCGACGAGAAGCGCCTCTTTGTTCGGGAAATGCCGGTAGACCGCGGGGCCGCTGATGCCGGCTGCAGCACCCAGATCCTCGAGCGGAACGCCATGGAAACCGCGCTCGGCGATGAGTCGGGCACCCGCCTGGAGCAGCTGGTTTCGCCGGTCCGCCTTCATCTGTTCGCGGCGCGTCGGGGTCTCGGCTTCGGTGCTCACGCGCGCCTCCCGACTCGAGGTCCTGGACAACTCAGTTAATAAAGATTATCTTAAATCTCGGTTAGTGTCGATTAACTCAGGCGGCAGGACAAAACGTTGACGGTCACACAAACAACCACGAGCAACCGCGCTCAGCACGAGGCGCTTGTTGCCGAACTGCGTGAGCGACTCGCTATTTCGGCGCTGGGTGGGTCGGAACGGGCGCGTGAGCGGCACCGCTCCCGCGGCAAGCTGCTGCCGCGCGAGCGCGTCAACGAACTGCTCGACGCGGGCAGCCCGTTCCTCGAGATCGCACCACTGGCGGCCAACGGGATGTACAACGACGAATGCCCCGGTGCGAGCGTCATCGCCGGCATCGGTCGGGTGTCCGGGCGCGAGTGCCTCATCGTCGCCAACGACGCGACCGTCAAGGGCGGCACCTACTACCCGATGACGGTCAAGAAGCATCTGCGCGGGCAGGAAATCGCGCTGCAGAACAACCTTCCGTGCATTTACCTCGTGGACTCGGGTGGCGGATTCCTCCCCCTCCAGGACGAGGTGTTCCCCGATCGCGAACACTTCGGGCGCATTTTCTACAACCAGGCCAACATGAGCGCGAAGGGCATTCCGCAGATCTCAGCGGTCATGGGTTCGTGCACTGCCGGTGGCGCCTACGTTCCGGCCATGAGCGACGAAGTCGTCATCGTCCGGAACCAGGGCACGATCTTCCTCGGCGGTCCACCCCTGGTGAAGGCCGCGACCGGCGAGATCGTGAGTGCCGAAGACCTGGGCGGCGGCGACCTGCACGCCAAAACGTCCGGCGTCGTCGACCATCTCGCCGAAGACGACCAGGACGCCCTACGCATCGTGCGGCAGATCGTGGCCACGCTCCCCCCGAAGACCGAGCGCCCGTGGGACGTTCTGCTTCCACGCGATGCCATCGCTCCGCAGGACGAGCTGTACGACGTGGTGCCGATCGACTCGCGGACACCGTACGACGTGCACGAAGTGGTCAATCGACTGGTCGACGCCGGCGAGTTTCACGAGTTCAAGGCCGAGTACGGCAAGACGCTCGTCACGGGATTCGCACACATCCACGGCCACCCGGTCGGGATCATCGCGAACAACGGCATCCTGTTCGGGGAGTCGGCCCAGAAGGGCGCGCACTTCATTGAACTGTGCGACAAGCGCAAGGTGCCGCTGCTGTTCCTGCAGAACATCTCGGGCTTCATGGTCGGTCGCGACTACGAGGCCGGCGGCATCGCCAAGCACGGCGCCAAGATGGTCACCGCCGTGGCGTGTGCCCGCGTGCCCAAGCTGACCGTCGTGATCGGCGGCTCATATGGCGCCGGCAACTACTCAATGTGCGGCCGGGCCTACTCGCCGCGCTTCCTGTGGATGTGGCCGAACGCGCGCATCTCGGTCATGGGCGGTGAGCAGGCGGCATCGGTGCTCGCCACCGTGCGCGCCGAGATGACGCCAGAAGAGGAAGAGGCGTTCAAGGCACCCATCCGTGCGCAGTACGAACGCCAGGGCAACCCGTACTACTCGACCGCACGCCTGTGGGACGACGGGGTGATCGACCCCGCCGACACGAGAACCGTTGTCGGCCTTGCGCTCTCCGTTTGCGCGCAAGCACCGCTCGAGCCCGTTTCCTACGGCGTCTTCCGAATGTGAGCTGATGATGCACAAACTCGACACAGTCCTCGTCGCCAACCGCGGCGAGATCGCCGTGCGCGTCATTCGAACATTGCGCGCGATGGGCATTCGTTCGGTCGCCGTATACAGCGACGCCGATGTCAACGCTCGCCACGTTCGTGAGGCCGACGTCGCGGTCCGACTCGGACCGGCGTCTGCCCGGGAGAGCTACCTCGACATCGCGAAGGTCGTCGACGCCGCGAAGCGCTCCGGTGCCAAGGGCGTTCACCCCGGCTACGGATTCCTGTCGGAGAACTCGGCGTTCGCCGCAGCACTGGAGGAAGCGGGAATCGCCTTCCTCGGTCCGTCTGCCCGGGCGATCGAGGTCATGGGCGACAAGATCACGGCGAAAAATGCGGTCGCGAAATTCGATGTTCCGGTGGTTCCCGGCATCGCTCGCCCTGGACTCACGGACGCCGAACTTATCGACGCCGCAACGGATATCGGATACCCAGTCCTGGTCAAGCCGTCCGCGGGTGGCGGCGGCAAGGGAATGCGGATGGTCCAGGACCGAGCAGACCTCCCGGCCGCGCTGGTGAGTGCTCGACGGGAAGCCGCCTCGGCGTTCGGTGACGACACCCTGTTCCTCGAGCGGTTCGTACTGAACCCGCGTCACATCGAGGTTCAGGTTCTCGCCGACGACTTCGGCAACATCATCCACCTCGGCGAACGAGAATGCAGTCTGCAGCGCCGGCACCAGAAGGTCATCGAGGAAGCACCGTCACCGCTGCTCGACGAGGCCACCCGCGCCCGGATCGGCGAGGCCGCCTGCAACACCGCCCGCAGCGTCGACTACACGGGCGCGGGCACGGTCGAGTTCATCGTCTCCGCCGATCGGCCCGACGAGTTCTTCTTCATGGAGATGAACACCCGACTGCAGGTCGAGCACCCGGTCACCGAAATGGTCACCGGGATCGACCTCGTCGAATGGCAGGTGCGCATCGCGGCCGGCGAGAAACTCGCGATCGCGCAGTCGGACGTCACGCTGACCGGTCATGCCATCGAGGCCCGCGTGTACGCCGAAGATCCGGGCCGGGGATTCCTGCCGACCGGTGGTCAGGTCGTCGCGCTCGTCGAGCCGAGCGGACCCGGAGTTCGAGTCGACTCCGGGTTGAGTGAAGGCACTGTCGTCGGCAGCGACTACGACCCGATGCTGTCCAAAGTCATTGCCTACGGCGAAGATCGGGCCAGTGCGCTCCGCCTGCTCGACCGCGCCCTCGCCGACACCGCAGTACTCGGCGTCGTCACGAATATCGATTTCGCGCGCTTCCTCCTCCAGGATTCCGACGTCGTCGCGGGTCGTCTCGACACAGGTTTGCTCGACCGCCGCGTCGCCGACTATTCCGCACCGGAACCATCGGACGAGGTCTTCATCGCGGCGGGCGTCTACCACTGGCTCAAGGCCTGGCCTACCGAGCCGAGCGATCTATGGGAAGTGCCGAATGGGTGGCGCGTCGGTGAGCCGGCGTCGACCTCGATACGACTCACCACGAGTTCCCGCACGGACCACGTGCGGATCGCCGGTACGCCGACGAACGCGCGGGTCCAGATCGAGGACGGCGAGTGGCGCACGCTCTCGGCCAGTTCGAACTCCGACCGCTTGACCGTGACTCTCGACGGACTCCGCGCGGAATACCTTGCCGCGGAATCCGACGGGCACATCTGGCTGGCCGGAACGACCGGGACGCACATGGTCCGGCACGTCCGCGAGGTGAGCGTCCGCACCGGAGATGTCCACGCCGGCGATTCCGAAATCACCAGCCCCATGCCGGGTTCCGTGATTGCGGTGCTCGCGGAGAACGGCGCCGAGGTGACCAAGGGGACGGCGATCGTCGTGGTCGAGGCGATGAAGATGGAGCACTCGCTCACCGCCCCGATCGACGGCACCGTCGAATTGCTCGTAACGACGGGCCAGCAAGTGAAGGTCGACCAGTTGCTCGCTCGGATCGTGCCCGCTGAACCATCCGAGAAGGAGAACTGATGACCGACTACCTCGCCACCGGACAACTTCCGGACGAGTACCAGCAACTCGCGAAGGCCGTTCGCGACTTCGCCCAGAACGTCGTGGCACCCGTTGCCGCCGAGAACGACGCCAACCACACGTTCCCGTATGAGGTCGTCTCGGGTATGGCCGACATGGGCCTGTTCGGTCTGCCGTTCCCCGAGGAATTCGGCGGCATGGGCGGCGACTACTTCGCGCTGTGCCTCGCTCTCGAGGAACTCGGCAAGGTCGACCAGAGTGTGGCGATGACGCTTGAAGCGGGAGTGTCACTGGGCGCCATGCCGGTCTACCGCTTCGGAAACGATGCCCAGAAGCAGGAGTGGCTGCCGCAGCTGACCAGCGGAAAGGCCCTCGCTGCGTTCGGTCTGACCGAGCCTGACGGCGGTAGTGACGCGGGCGCCACAAAGACCACCGCCCGCCTCGACGACGGTCACTGGGTCATCAACGGCAGCAAGCAGTTCATCACGAACTCCGGCACCGACATCTCCAAGCTAGTGACTGTCACGGCGGTGACCGGAACTCTGGCCGGCGGCCACAAGGAGATCTCGAGCATCCTCGTTCCGACCGGCACTCCGGGCTTCACTGTCGAGCCGGCGTACAACAAGGTCGGCTGGAACGCCTCGGACACCCACCCACTGTCGTTCGACGACGTCCGAGTTCCGGAGGAGAACCTTCTCGGCGAACGCGGCCGCGGCTACGCCAACTTCCTCCGGATCCTCGACGAAGGACGGATCGCGATTGCCGCGGTGTCCACCGGAGCGGCCCAGGGTTGCGTCGACGAGAGCGTGAAGTACGCCAAGGAGCGCGAGGCATTCGGTCGCCCGATCGGACGCAACCAGGCGATAGCGTTCAAGATCGCGCGCATGGAAGCTCGTGCGCACGCCGCACGAACCGCGTACTACGACGCGGCCGCAGCACTACTCGCCGGAAAGCCGTTCAAGAAGCAGGCGTCGATCGCGAAGATCGTCGCGAGCGAGGCCGCGATGGACAACGCGCGCGATGCCACGCAGATCTTCGGCGGCTACGGCTTCATGAACGAGTACGCGGTCGCTCGCCACTACCGCGACAGCAAGATTCTCGAGATCGGCGAGGGAACGACCGAGGTGCAGCTGATGCTCATCGCACGAGAGCTCGGGTTGTGAGCGGGCCGGGCGGAGCGGGGGCAGAAGGCAGAGTGAGCGGGCGGGCGGCGTCTGGACTGACGAGTCGAGGACTGCGAGGAACGAGCGGGCCGAGCGAGGAGGGAAGACGATGCCCATAGAGCCCGCGAACCGCCAGAGCGAAGCGAAGGCAGAAGGCAGAGTCATAACCCAGCGCGGCCTCTGGTTCGAAGAGTTCGAAGTCGGCGTGCTCTATCAGCACCGTCCGGGCCGAACGGTGACCGAGGCCGACAACGTCTTGTTCACGACCCTGACGATGAACACCCAGGCGCTTCACCTCGACGCCGCGGCGAGCGAGGCCCTGCCACCGTTCCACCAGCGCCTCGTGAATTCGATGTTCACGCTGTCCACCGTGGTCGGGCTGTCGGTCGCGCAGCTCACGCAGGGCACGATCGTCGCGAACCTCGGGTTCGCCGAAATCGCCTTCCCGAAGCCGGTTTTCCACGGCGACACGATTTACGCGGAGACTCTGGTGACCGACAAACGCGAATCACAGAGTCGCCCCGGCGAGGGCATCGTGACCTTGGAACACGTCGGCCGGAACCAGCATGGCGACGTCGTCGTGCGAGCGACCCGCAAGACATTGGTTCGGCTGCGCCCGGAGGAATGAGACCGTTGACCTGGACCCCGCCCGGATCGGCGTGGCTCTTCTGCCCCGCCGATCGACCCGAACGTTTCGCCAAGGCGGCGGGCGTGGCTGACGTCGTCATCCTCGACCTCGAGGACGGCGTCTCGCCGGCCGACAAGGTGTCTGCCCGACAGGCGATCATCGACAACCCCCTCGACCCCGAACGAACCGTTGTTCGGATCAACGCCTCCGGTACCGACGATCACGCACTGGACCTACGGGCGCTGAAGGCGACCTCATACCGTCGCGTCATGCTGCCCAAGTGCGAGTCGAGGAAACAGGTCGCGGACCTCGCACACCTGCAGGTCGTGGTTCTGATCGAGTCTCCACTCGGAGCCCTGCGGGTCGAGGAGGCGCTATCCGTCGAGAATGCCGTCGGCGCGATGTGGGGCGCCGAGGACCTGATCGCCGGGCTCGGCGGAAAAGCCAGCCGCCATCCCAGTGGCACCTACCGTGACGTGGCGAAACACGTTCGTTCTACAGCGCTGCTGGCAGCGAAGGCCCACGGCAGGTTCGCGCTCGACTCGGTCTACTTGAACATCAAGGACCTCGACGGTCTGCGCGCCGAATCCGAGGACGCGGTCGCGGTCGGCTTCGATGCCAAGGTCGCCATCCACCCGAGCCAGGTGCCGGTCATACGCGCGGCATTCGCCCCGACCGAGGACGAGATCGCCTGGGCCAAGCGCGTTCTGGCAGCAGCCGAAACCGAACGCGGCGTCTTCGCGTTCGAGGGTCGAATGGTCGATTCACCCGTCCTGCAACATGCCCAGCACATCGTCTTGCACGGCGCACGAGAGGATTACTAGATGTTGTCCCACGCAGCTGGACCAACCGACACTCCCCTGATCGAGGAGACGATCGGCGCGACCTTCGCACGGACAGCTGCCGCCCACCCCGATCGCGAAGCGTTGGTCGAGGTCGCAACGGGTCGTCGATGGACATGGGCCGAACTCGACGCCGCGGTCGACGATGCCGCGCGCGCCCTTCTGGCGGTCGGTATCGAAGCCGGCGACCGAGTCGGGATCTGGGCTCCCAACTGCGCGGAGTGGACGATCATTCAGTTCGCGACGGCCAAGGTCGGCGCCATCCTCGTGACGATCAATCCGGCCTACCGGACGCACGAATTCGTCTACGCCACCAACCAGTCCGGGTTGCGGCTGCTGTTCAGCGCGGACAGCTTCAAGACCAGCGACTACCGCGCGATCATCGCGGACGCCGGAGGTCAGTGCCCGGAACTCGAACGCGTTGTATTCCTCGGCACAGACTGGACCGACTTCCTTCTCGAGGGCCGTTCACTTCCGGAAAGCGCGGTCGCCGAGCGAATGACCACGCTTGCCGCCGACGATCCGATCAACATTCAATACACCTCGGGGACAACGGGTTTCCCGAAGGGTGCGACGCTCACGCATCGCAACATCGTCAACAACGGCTTTTTCGTCACCGAGACGATCAAGTTCACGCAGGCGGACCGCCTCTGCATTCCGGTGCCGTTCTACCACTGCTTCGGCATGGTGATGGCGAACCTCGGTTGCATCACCCACGGGTCGACGATGGTCATCCCGGCTCCGGCTTTCGACCCAGGTCTCACGCTGCAGACCGTTCAGGACGAGAAGTGCACGGCGGTCTACGGCGTCCCGACGATGTTCATCGCGATGCTCAACCACCCGGACTTCGCTTCCTTCGACCTGTCGAGTTTGCGAACCGGGATCATGGCCGGGGCGCCATGCCCGGTCGAAGTGATGAAGCACTGCGTCAGCGACATGCACATGTCCGAGGTGGCGATCGCCTACGGCATGACCGAGACATCTCCCGTCTCGACGCAGACCCTCGCCGACGACGACCTCGACCGGCGAACCACGACGATCGGCCGAGTAGCGCCGCACCTCGAAATCAAGATCATCGATCCGGTGACCGGCGAGACGGTGCCGCGTGGTGCCACCGGCGAATTCTGCACGCGCGGATATTCGGTGATGCGCGGTTACTGGAACGATCCGGCAAAGACGGCGGAAGCGATCGACGCCGAGGGATGGATGCACACCGGCGACCTTGCGGTGATGCGCGAGGACGGTTACTGCAACATCGTCGGCCGCATCAAGGACATGGTCATTCGCGGCGGCGAGAACATCTACCCCCGCGAAATCGAGGAATTCCTCTACACCCATCCGAAGATCGAAGACGTGCAGGTCATCGGCGTTCCGGACGAGAAGTACGGCGAGGAACTGTGCGCCTGGGTCCGGCTGCGACCAGGCGCCGAACCGCTGGATGCTGCCGAAATACGCGCCTTCGCGACCGACAAACTCGCCCATTACAAGATTCCGCGCTATGTGAAGATCGTCGAGGAATTCCCGATGACCGTCACCGGCAAAGTTCGTAAGGCAGAGATGCGGGACGTCAGTTCTGCAGAACTCGGTTTGAGCTAGACAAACCTCGCCGGAGAAACTGACCCCTTGTTCCGGTTTACCCTTTTACTTCGATCACGAGTCGAGGTTTTTCACCGTCTTCAGGCATCGCCACTCGCTCCCACACGCTGTCCACCATCGGCTGCAGCATGAGTTCTCCCACCAGGCGAACCATGAGCGCCATGACTTGAAACGCCTCAGAGCGCTTCGTGGAAGCCAACCCGGCATCCCGTAGCGACCGGATCTCGCTCTGCGTGAACTCGATGACCACCCCGAGGAGATGTGTCGGGGTGTTCGCAGGATCAAGCACCGCGCGCCTGAGGTAGTTCACGACCGTCGGGGTTTCTTCGAGCATTTTCTGAACCGCGGCATCCCGGGCCGCCGCGTTCTGGCGTGGATCCTCACTTGGCGACGCCGAAGCCAACGCCTGCGCGAAGTACTCGATGACCAACTGGTCGACCGCATCCCGCAAGCCGGCCTTCGTCTTGAAGTGATGCTGCACGAGCCCCAGCGTCACGCCGGCTTCGGCAGCGACCGCCCGCAGCGACACCCGCTCTTCACCATGCTCGGCATACAGATCCATTGCCGCATTGCGGATACGCGCCTTGGCCGTGAGGTCGCTGTTCGTCGCACGCGGATTGACCATGACGTCCATCGTAACCGGCACACAAGAAGCTTTACGATCGTACAGATTCCCACTCGAGTGTATTGCTACAAGATTTGGTCGCCATTTTCGCCGACGCGACGCAAAATAGAACAAACCACTCGGTATGAATTGGGGCATTTTGCGGTGGCCACCGTGCAACATGATGAACTCTCAAGCGTCTCGTTGCGCCACAGCGATGGTGGCAACATTCCGCCCGTGACCAAAGCAGTGCAGAATACCGGCATCGCTCTTGCCGTAAGGGATGCGTGGAGGCTGCCGATGGTTGATGCATTGTCCGAGCTCGCGGTGTCGTGCGCCCAGAAGTCGACGGTCAGCGAGATCCTCGCCGCAGCCCTCCCCCTCCTGCAGGAACTCACCGGCGGTGGGGCGATCCGCTGGACGTCGGATCCGGATTCAGGTCATGCGCTGCCAGGAAATACCGGGACGCTCGTTCTGACGGCCGAGGAGACCGAACAGCTGACTCCAGCGCTGGCGATCCTCGACAACGCGATCGCCCGCGCGCACGCCCAAACCGCTCTCGCCGATCTCGAGGAGCGCATGAACAATGCGCAGAGCCTGGCCAACATGGGCGACTACGACTGGCATATCGCCTCGAACACGAATCGTTGGTCCGACCAGCTGTATCGGATCTACGGACAGGCACCGCAGTCGTTCAATGCGTCCTACGACCGCTTCCTGTCGTTCATCCACCCAGATGACCGCGAGCGCATCCAGGCAATCCACCAGCAGGCGTACGCAACCGGCGAGCCGTACGAGATGATCGAGCGCATCGTTCGCGAGGACGGCAAGGTGCGCTATCTCGCGTCGAACGGTCAAGTGCTGCATGACGCCACGGGAACGCCCGAGCGGATGCGCGGAACCTGCATCGACATCACCGATCGGGTTCGGGCCGAGGAAACCTTCCGCAGTCTCGTGGAAACCAGCCCGGACGCGATCCTCGTCCTCGACCACGCCGGGTCGATCCTCGAGGTGAACGGGCACGCGTCGACGTTGCTTGGCGAACCCCTCATCGGGCGCGCCGCCGCCGACCTTCGGCTCGTTGCCGGTGAAGGGGTTGCTACTTTCACGGTCACGGGCGAACCCCTGCGGCTCGACATCACCACCGCAAACCTCAGCGATATCGGAGAAGGTTGCCGGCGGGCGATGTTCCTGCGGGACGCGACGGCACGCATCGAACGCGAGCAACTCGCCGCCCAGCTGCGCGAAATTCAGGTTCGCCGGCGCCAAGCACTCGAAGTCAACGACAACATCGTCCAAGGACTGGTCGCGGCCGTCCTCGCGATGAACCACAACCCTGGAATGGCGAAGTCCTACATGGAAACCACCCTGGCTGCCGCCCGTCGCTTGATGGACGACTGGCTGGAACCGCTCAGCGGCGAAGACCTCCGCCCCGGCGACCTGATTCGCCGATCCCCCTCGACTCTCGTCATCGAGCAGGCCGCGCCGACGATCACGTCACTTCGCCCGCGCATCCTGATCGTCGACGACAACGGCGTGGTGCGGAATCTGATGCGGCTCGAGATCGAGAGTCTGCACAATTACGAGATCGTCGGCGAGGCCGCCGACGGTGAGGAAGCGGTCGCGCGAACGATCGCACTCAAGCCGGACGTCGTGCTGCTCGATCTCGCAATGCCAACGATGGACGGACTGCAGGCGCTCCCGCTGATCCGCGCGGCGTCGCCGGCTGTCCGGGTGATCGTGCTGTCCGGCTTCGACTCGCGTTCGATGGCCGAGAAGGCGCTCGAGGCGGGTGCGGACCGCTACCTCGAGAAGGGATTCGAGATGGACCTCGGCATCGTCATCGACGAGGTTCTCGGCGCGGCTTAGCCGGTTCTCGGCAGCCGAACAACCTGCCCGGCATACGCCAGTCCGGCACCGAACCCGAGCACGAGGGCGATATCGCCAGGCTTCGACTCTCCCGATCGCAGCAACTGTTCCATCGCGAGCGGAATCGACGCAGCACTCGTGTTGCCCGTCGTCGCGATGTCCCGGGCCACGGCAACGCGATCCGGCAATCCGAGCACCTTTGCCAGCGCATCCGTGATCCGGCTGTTCGCCTGATGCGGCACGAACGCGTCGAGGTCGTCAACGGTCACGCCCGCGAGGTCGAGGGCGTTCCGACAACCCTTTTCGAGGTTGGTGACGGCCCAGCGGAACACCGCGCTTCCGTTCATGCGGATGTACGGACGCACCGAATCAGACCCGAGCTCATCGACCTCGGCGAAGTACTGGGCGAAGTCTTTGTCCTGTTTGATGGCACTGGTCTGACTTCCGTCCGAACCCCACGAAACCGGTCCGATGCCCTCGGTCTCCGACGGTCCGACCACGACCGCGCCAGAGCCGTCCGCGAAGATGAACGCGCACGTCCGGTCTGACGGATCGAGCAGATCCGAGAGCCGCTCGGTGCCGATGACCAGCACATGACGCGCCTGACCAGCGCGAACCTGATTGGCCGCATTCGCGAGTGCATAGCAGAACCCCGCACAACCAGCCGAGACGTCGAAAGCTGCAGTGTCCTGCATGCCGAGTTCCGTCGCGACGATTGCACCCGCCGAGGGCCCCAGCACCATCTGCGACGACGTCGCCAGAATGACGAGATCGATCTGATCGGGCGCGAGTTCGGCTGCCTTCAAGGCCCCTCGAGCCGCAGCCGTGCTCATCGCGACGATCGACTCGTCAGGCTCAGCCCAACGACGGGCTTCGATGCCGGATCTGGTCTTGATCCATTCATCGCTGGAGTCGATGCGATCGACGATCTCCGCGTTCGGAACCACGCGACGGGGACGGTAGGAGCCGAGGCCCAGGATGGCGGCGTGCCTGACGGGAGTCGCGGTGGCGATGTCGATGGTCATGACGTCCTCTCAAAGTGAACCGATCGGTTCACATACCTCAGGTATAACATGTACCGATCGGTTCAACAAGGCCACGGAGGGTAAACAGATGACGGCTGGTCCGCGGGGGCGGCTCATCGCAAGCACCATCGCGACCGTGCGGGAGCACGGTGTTCACGCGGCGGCCCTCAGCGAGCTACTCAAGCGGAGCAACGCGTCCAAGAACTCGCTCTACCAGCACTTTCCGGCCGGAAAAAGCGAACTCGTCGAGACCGCGTCGCGAATCGTCGCGCGCCTGGTCGAGTCACACGTCGCAAAGTGCGCGGACAGTCTCGCGTCCGCCGAATCCGTCGAGTCCTGGCTCGACGAGCTGTTCAGCTTCTGGCGGAGCCCGCTGGAGACCAGCGACTTTCGCGAAGGGTCGTTCATGATGGCGGCCGCCCTCGACGAACTCGACCCCGCGGTTCAAGCCGTCGCCGGCGAAGCTTTCCAGGACTGGATTTCCCGACTGGCCACCGGGCTCATCGAAGCGGGCGTGGGCGCACACTCAGCCGAGTCGATCGCCAGCCTGCTGCTCTCGGTGATCGAAGGAGTGATCGTCCAGAGTCGAGCCACGAAGTCGACGCGCGCGTTCGACGACGCGCGCACTCACCTGGCGACGCTCCTGCGCGCGAACGGGGTCAGTGACCGACCGTAAAGCGCTCGCGACGGTGCTTCGGCTCGGCAATCTCGTCGACGAAGGCCAGTGCAAAATCGGTGCCCGAAATCTCGGACATCCCATCGTCCTTGACCACGAGCACATCCCCGCCGATGCGGTACTTCCCGGTGGTTTCACCGGGCGCGAACCGCCCGAACAGCGCCGGCGGACTCACGACGAACCAATCAAGAGAAGTGGTGTCCGCCCGCAGTGCCGCCAGGACGTCGACCAACGCCTGAGCCTCCGCCTTCCACGCCTCATGAAAGTCCGGGGTATCGATCAGGCGTGGCCCGCCGGGCGAGACGAGCGAGCTACCGGCGCCCCCCATGAATCCAAGCCGGGTGCCGTGCGCTCGGGCCGTTGCCACGAGGGCAGGCAGAGCGGCCGGCACTTGCTTGGAGGGGGCGATCGCCACGACAACCACGTCGTTGTCACGGGCGAGCTTGTCCACAAAGGTGACGTCGTCGATGGCACCCTCTACGTAGGTCACGCCGTCGACCGGTTCCTCGGGAGTCTTGCGGGCCACTGCCGTGACCTCGAAACCGCGCTTTGCAGCCTCGCTCGCAATGTGCGCGCCGGCATAGCCGGTGCCGCCCCAGATACCGATCTTCGTCATGACCAAACTCCTCGAGGACTTGTACGTCTACCTTGGCCGAACATGACTCGCCGCGTTGGTATTCCGCGGGCGATGGTCACTCTTTGGAAGACCGGCGACCGTTCGTCAACCAGCCGAGCGACGAGAAGATTCGCACAAACGAATCGAACACGCGCGGCACATCCTCACGCCGCGCCCGCAGCAACGCCGTGATCGTCACGATCACGACGAGTGCCACCACTATCAACACCGTCCACGAAGCTCCGCCGACGGAAACACCGACGGCCAGGAGCGCCTTGTTGCTCAGGGATACCTCCTCACATCAATCGAACAAGATCGATTCTAATCGAACACATGTTCGAACGATACGGTTTCGAAGAGCCTTCCCCCGTCCTGCAAGAATGACCAGGTGACGGACGATCCCTACCTCTGGCTCGAAGACATCACCGCAGACGCGGCCCTCGATTTCGCACGGGAACGCAACGCGGTGGTCGACGCGAAGTTCGGCAATCCAGCACTCCGGGACCAGATCCTCGACCTGCTCAACACCGACACCCGCATCCCCTACCCGACCCGCCGGGGCGAGTGGCTGTACAACTTCTGGCGAGACGCCGACCACGAACGCGGGATCTGGCGCCGCACCTCGTTCGAGGAGTACCGCAAGCCCGATCCCGAATGGGACGTCATCCTCGACGTCGACGCCCTCGCTGCTGCCGACGACGAGAACTGGGTGTGGGCCGGTGCCGCGGTCCTTCGTCCGTCGCAATCGCGCGCACTGCTCCACCTGTCGCGCGGTGGCGGCGACGCCATCGTCGTCCGCGAATTCGATATCGAGACAAGATCATTCGTCGATGACGGGTTCAATGTTCCGGAGGCCAAGACCCGGATCAGCTGGATCGACGCGGACACCGTCTACATCGGCTCCGACTTCGGCGAGGGATCGCTCACCGACTCGGGTTATCCCCGTTTGGCGAAGAAGTGGCATCGCGGGATCCCGCTCACACACGCCGAGACAGTCTTCGAAGCCGAATCGTCGGACGTGTCCTGCAGCGCCGGCTACGACCGCACACCGGGTTACGAATCGCACTATGTCGTCCGGTCGAGCGACTTCTTCAACTCGGACATCTACCTCATCACCGATGCCGGGCTGACCAAGCTCGATGTTCCCACGGACGCGAGCGTCGACTGGCACAAGGACTGGATGACGGTCCGACCCAAGACCGCGTGGACCGTCGGCGGGCGCACGTTCGACGAAGGCAGCCTCGTCGTCACCCGACTCAGCGAATTCCTCGCCGGCAAGCGCGAGTTCGAAGTTCTGTTCGCACCGGACCCGCATACCTCGTACGCGGGCTCCGGCTGGACCGCGAACCATCTTCTGCTCACCACGCTGCACGACGTCCACACCCAGCTGCATGTGTGCACGCCCGGCGAAAACGGCTGGAGCGTCGAGGCGATGCCCACCGGCGAACGTATGACGACGACCTCGATCGCAGGTCTCGATCCTCTCGACGGCGGTGACGAGTTCCTGCTGCAATCCACCGGATTCACGCTGCCGCCGGCATTGTTCGAATCCGCGGTCGGAGCCGAGCCGAGACTGCTCAAGCAGTCCCCCGAGTTCTTCGACGCGACCGGAATGGTGACCGAGCAGTTCTTCGCGATCTCCGACGACGGCACCGAGGTGCCCTACTTCGTCACCCGAAAGGCCGGGATCTCCGGCCCCACGGTCATGAGCGGCTACGGCGGATTCGAGAATTCACTGGTACCGGCCTACACCGGGATCAGCGGCGTCGCCTGGCTCTCGAAGGGTGGAATCAGCGTCACCGCGAACATCCGCGGTGGCGGCGAGTACGGCCCGAATTGGCACAACCAAGCGCGGCGCGAAGGTCGCCACCTCGCCTTCGAGGACTTCGCAGCGGTTGCGAAAGATCTTGTCGCACGAGGCATCACCACCCACGCGCAGCTGGGTGCGTCCGGCGGCAGCAACGGCGGGTTGCTCATCGGTGTGATGCTGACGCGCTACCCCGAACTGTTCGGCGCACTGGTCTGCCGGGTCCCGCTCCTGGACATGCGCAGGTACCACAAGCTTCTCGCCGGAGCGTCGTGGATCGGCGAGTACGGCGACCCGGACAACCCCGATGACTGGAAGTTCCTCAGCGAATACTCGCCGTATCAGCATGTCGTCGCCGACCGCACCTACCCGCCCGTGCTCATGACAACGTCGACCCGCGACGACCGCGTCCACCCGGGCCACGCGCGGAAGATGGTCGCGCGACTCGAGGAGACCGGTCACGAGATCTGGTACTACGAGAACATCGAAGGCGGTCACGGCGGTGCCGCCAACAACGAGCAGGCCGCGTATTCCTCCGCACTGGCCTTCGAGTTCTTCGAGCAGAAACTGGGGTTGTAGCTACCGGTCGCGAATCCACTTTTCGACCCGGTCCGCGAGGAGCCCGGGGTCCCGAATCCAGCCGTTGTGCCCAGTCGGCGAGGGCAGATTCCAGCGCGTCACTTCCGAACCGGTCAACTTGCCCGCCAGATGCTCGACCGACGCCGGCGGTGAGTAGTCGTCTTCGGCGAGGGTGATCGACAGGACCGGCGCCGTGATCTTGCTGATCCGGGTCTCGTAGTCGATGTCTGCACCCGTAGGAACGAATCGTCCGGTGCGTGCCAGCCGAGCCCAGTCCGCGATGAGCACTTTCGACTGCTTGCCGAACCCGCCCACGAGATCCGGCCAGTAGCCGCGCATCTGGGACGCCAGTGACATCACCGTGCTGCCGGCGAGAATTCCCGGCGACATCACGCCACTGCGGCCCTTGTAGTACGGCGTTCCGGCGCCGACGAGCACGATCCCACCGAGGTGCGGATTGCGTGCCGCGTAGAGAACGCTCAGCTGCCCGCCCATGCTGTGGCCGAGAAGGAACGGCGTCCGGCCAGGAAATCGCTCCAAAGCCGCCTGAATGATCGCCGGGATGTCGACCGCGGCGATGTCGTGATAACCGAAAACGCTGTTCGAGTGCGGTTTCGGCTGACAGTCGCCCTGGCCGCGTAGTTCGCCGACTGCGACGTCGAACCCACGCTCGGCGAACGCTCCCGCCACGATGGCGTAGTACCGCCCGCCGACGCCCATCCCCGGCATGATCACGATGACCGGCTCGATGACATCCGGCGAAGAGCGTTCTGCGTGCGTCCTCTTGGCCGCCAGCAAGCGAACCGGAACCACGGTCCCATCGGGCATCTGCGTCGCGACGGTCTCCATGTCCCAATCCTCTCTCGCTCAGGGCTCGAAGCGGTATCCCATTCCCGCCTCCGTGATGAGGTGACGCGGGTGGCTGGGGTCCAGTTCAAGCTTGCGCCGCAACTGTGCGAGATAGATCCGCAGGTAGTGGGTCTCGCTGTGATACGTCGGACCCCACACCTCGGTGAGCAATTGTTTCTGCGCCACGAGCTTTCGCGGGTTGCGCACAAGGATCTCGAGCACTTCCCACTCCGTGGGGGTCAGGTGAACCTCCGCGCCGTCACGGGTGACCTTCTTCGCCGCGAGATCGACGGTGAACGAATCCGTTTCGACGACAGGCTCGTCCGAGTGCTGCACCTGCGACCGCCGAACGGCGGCCCGAAGCCGCGCGAGAAGTTCATCCATTCCGAACGGCTTGGTGACGTAGTCGTCCGCCCCGGCGTCGAGCGCGTCGACCTTCCGGATCGACTCGGAACGTGCCGACAGCACGATGATCGGCACCGCACTCCAGCCGCGGATTCCGGCAATAACCTCGACGCCGTCGATGTCGGGCAGGCCGAGATCCAGGATGACGACGTCCGGTTTTCGGTCGGCGACCTGAGCCAGTGCACGCTTTCCCGAATCCGCGGTGATCACGTCGTAGCCGCGTGCGGTCAGGTTGATTCGCAACGCGCGCAGGATCTGTGGCTCGTCGTCGACGATCAGCACGGTGGTCATCGGGCCACCGGCAGCGAGACGACCATCGTCAGGCCCCCTCCCGGAGTGTCCTCGGCGCTGATCGTGCCGCCCATCGCCTCGATGAACCCCTTCGCGACACTCAGGCCCAGGCCGAGACCGGGCACGTTGTCTCGATCACCGAGCCGCTGGAATGGCGCGAAGAGCTGCTCGGCCGCGTTCTTGGGGAGTCCGTGCCCCCGATCGACGACCCGGAGCTCGACCGTGTCGCCGTACTCACTGGCTCGCACCGCGACCTCTGGCGCGCGATCCTCGAGATGCCCGTGCCGGAGCGCGTTGTCGATGAGGTTCGCGATGACCCGTTCGAGCAGTCCGGGATCGGCGTTGACGGGTGGCAGGGTGTCGTCGACCTCGACGTGAACCGACTGGCGATCGTCGATTCCGCGCAACGCCCGTCCGACGGCTTCGTCATAGGTGATCGGGCGCATTTGAGGCACCACAGCTCCCGTCGCGAGGCGCGAGGAGTCCAGGAGATTCGCCACCAGTGCGGCGAGCCGGTCCGCGGATTCCTCGACGGTCGCCTGCAGTTCTGCGACATCGCTGCGCGACAACGCCAATGACGGATCCCGGAGTGACCCGATCGCCGCCTTGATCGAGGTGAGCGGCGTTCGCAGGTCGTGCCCGACGGCAGAAAGCAGAGCGGTGCGAAGCTGATTCGTCTCGTTCTGACGCTGGGCAGCCGCCGATTCAGACGCCAGCCGCTGCTGCCGCAGCGCCAACAACGCCTGCCCTGCCGCGGCCTCCACGAGATGGTGGTCGGCGGCGGGTAGCGCCTTGCCGCGCAATGCCAGATGCACGGATTCGGACACCGCGATGTCGATGTCGGCGTCTGAGGGCTCTGGCGGCGGCGTCGATCCGGCGCTGGCGACGACGGTCCATTCTCCGGTCTCCAGCGTGTACAGCGCGACACACGTTTGTCCGAAATTCTCCCGGACCTTCTCGAGGAGGCTCGGCAATGGGTCCGGGTCGGTGAGAACCGTTCGCGCGTATGACCCCAGGAGTGCAGCCTCGTTCCGCGCCTGCGCACTCGCGACCGCCAGCCGAGCCGCCCGGTCGACCACGAGCGCGACAAGCACCGCCACGATCAACATCACGACGAGCGTCACCAAGTTCTCGGGCTCCGACACCGTGAGCGTGTGGACCGGTGGCGTGAAGTAGTAATTGAGCAGAACCGCGGCGATGATCGCCGACGTCACAGCGGGACCGACTCCACCCACCAGCGCAACCATCACGATCGCGAGAAGCATCGCCACGATGTCGCTCGCGTAGGTCAGGAGACCGGGAAACGCGACGCCCGCGACGGTCACCAGGCTGGGCGCAACGAAAGCCAGAACCCACGCCGTCGCCCGCCGGGCTCTGGTCATCACGCCCGGGGATCGGTCCCAGCGAATCCCGCGGTGCGACTCCTCGTGGGTGACCATGTGGACGTCGATCGGCCCGGACCGTTGGATGACGGTAGTTCCGATACCTTCGTTGAACAGTCTGGCCAGCCGCGAACGCCGGGACGTACCCAGAACCAATTGCGTTGCGTTGACACCTCGGGCGAACTCGAGCAAGGCACGAGGAACGTCGTCCCCGACGATGCTGTGGAAGGTGGCACCGAGGTCGTCGGCGATCTGGCGGCACTTCGTGACCGACTCCGGCGACGCCGCCTGCAGGCCGTCGCCACGCATCACATGGACGACGAGTAGTTCGGCGCCCGCGCGCTGCGCGATTCGGCGGGCGCGCCGGATGAGGGTCTCACTCTCCGAGCCGCCGGTGATCGACACGACGACTCGCTCGCGCGCTTCCCACGTCTCGGTGATGTCCTGCTCACCGCGGTATTTCCGCAGCGCGGTGTCGACCTGGTCGGCGACCCAGAGCAACGCGATTTCGCGGAGGGCACCGAGGTTGCCGAGCCGGAAGTAGTTGCTCAGCGCCGCATCGATCTTGTGCGCGGCGTAGACGTTGCCGTGGGCAAGCCGGCGACGCAACGCCTCCGGCGTGACGTCGACGATCTCGATCTGTTCCGCGCGGCGAACCACCGCATCCGGAACCGTCTCATGCTGCTCCACGCCGGTGATCCGCTGGACCACGTCGTTGAGCGATTCCAGGTGCTGGATGTTGACTGTGGACAGAACGTCGATACCGGCGTCGAGCAGTTCCTCGACGTCCTGCCAGCGCTTGGAGTTTCTCGACCCGGGAACGTTGGTGTGTGCGAGTTCGTCGACGACGGCGACCTCTGGCTTGCGCGCGAGGATCGCGTCGATATCCATCTCGTCGAGCTGGATGCCGCGATACGGCACGGTGTGCCGCGGAACGATCTCGAGCCCTTGAACCATTTCCGCGGTTTTGGATCGACCGTGCGTTTCGACGAGCCCGATCACCACGTCAGTGCCGCGCTCGCGCCGGCGGTGCGCCTCACCGAGCATCGCGTATGTCTTGCCCACGCCCGGTGCGGCGCCGAGGTAGATCCTCAGTTCGCCGCGCCGGGGTCTGGTCACCTCATCAGTGTGCATTAAGGGTGTGCACCGTCAGCAGCCGATTCAATTCGGTGACGTTGACGTAGGGCTCGCCCAGAAACCCGAGAACCCTCTCGTGCGTGGCCTTTTCGACCATTTCCTGGACGGTTCGCACGCTCAGACCGCGGACCTTCGCAACTCTCGCCACCTGCAGATTCGCATACTCGACGCTGATGTCAGGGTCGAGACCCGATGCACTGGCTGTGATCGCATCCGGCGGCACCTGGCTCGGGTCGACACCTTCGCGCGCAGCGATCTCCGCGCGACGCTGGTCGATCACCTTGTCGTACTCCGGGTTGAGCTCACCCTTGTTCGAACCGCCAGAAGCGGGAAGGGTCGCCACTGAAGGACGGGTGTGGAACCACTGGTCCCCCTGCCGATCGACCCCGACCAGGGTCGTGTCGACCGCTTCGGCGTTGTCGTGCAGACCCGGTACCCGGCTGACCAACCACACCGACGCGGGATACAGGATTCCGGTTATCACGGTCAGGACGATCAGGACACGAAGACCTGCCATCGTCTGCTTCACGAGAGTGTTCATGTGATCACCCAATTCCGGGGAGAAGGCGCACGAGCAGGTCGATCACCCAGATACCGGCGAACGGGGCGATCACCCCACCGAGGCCGTAGATCAGAAGATTCCGCCGCAGCAGCGCAGATGCACTCGATGGCGTGTACCGCACGCCGCGGAGTGCCAGCGGGATCAGCGCCACAATGATCAGCGCGTTGAAGATGACCGCGCTGAGGATCGCCGACCTCGGTGTCGCGAGGTGCATGATGTTCAGCGCGTCGAGCTGCGGATACAGCACGACGAACATCGCCGGCAGGATCGCGAAATACTTCGCGATGTCGTTGGCGAGGCTGAACGTCGTCAGCGCACCACGGGTGATGAGCAACTGCTTGCCGATCTCGACGATCTCGATGAGCTTCGTCGGGTCGGAGTCCAGGTCGACCATGTTGCCGGCCTCTTTGGCCGCCGACGTTCCGGTGTTCATCGCGACGCCGACGTCAGACTGAGCCAGCGCCGGAGCATCGTTCGTACCGTCACCAGTCATCGCGACGAGCCGGCCGCCCTCCTGCTCTTGGCGAATGAGCGCCAGCTTGTCCTCCGGCTTCGCCTCCGCGAGGAAGTCGTCGACGCCCGCCTCCGCGGCGATGGCCCGTGCGGTCAGCGGGTTGTCGCCGGTGACCATGACCGTGCGAATCCCCATCGCGCGCAGCTCCCGGAATCGCGACTTCATGCCGGGCTTCACGACGTCCGACAAGCGGATGACGCCAAGGACCCGACTGTCTTCCGCCACCACGAGGGGTGTGCCGCCTTCTGCGCTGATCGCGTCGACGACCGCTTGAAGTTCGACCGAGCTGTCGAACCCGCTGGCTGCCCCCTTGCGAATGCTGCGGCCGTCGAGGTCGATTCCGCTCATTCGCGTCTGGGCCGTGAACGGCACGAACTCGCCGGTCTTCTCGTGGTCGGTTGGTTCGCTCGCGCGGCCGTACTCCGATTCGCACAGGTCGACAATGCTGCGACCTTCGGGTGTTCCGTCCGCGAGGCTCGACAGGCGTGCGCCATCGACTAGCTCCTCGATCGAGACTCCATCAGCGGGGATGAACTCGGTTGCACGCCGGTTTCCCCACGTGATCGTCCCCGTCTTGTCGAGCAGCAACGTGTCGATGTCGCCCGCGGCCTCGACTGCCTTTCCCGACTTCGCCAGCACATTTCGCTGAACCAGCCGATCCATTCCGGCGATGCCGATCGCCGAAAGCAGCGCACCGATCGTCGTCGGAATGAGGCACACCAGCAGGGCAGTGAGTACGACAACCGACTGTGCGCCGCCGGAATACACCGCGAACGGCTGCACCGCGGCCACCGCCAACAACAGGATGATCGTCAGAGTCGACAGAAGAATCGTCAGCGCGATCTCGTTCGGCGTCTTCTGTCGCTGCGCGCCCTCGACGAGCGCGATCATGCGGTCGACGAACGTCTCACCGGGCTTCGTGCTGATTCGCACGACGATCCGGTCGCTGAGAACGGTCGTGCCGCCGGTGACTGCACTGCGGTCACCTCCGGACTCCCGAATGACCGGTGCCGACTCACCTGTGATGGCCGACTCGTCGATGGTCGCAATCCCTTCGATGACGTCGCCGTCGCCGGGAATGGTCTCACCCGCCTCGACGACGACGAGATCGCCGATCTTCAGCTCAATGCCCGGAACGAGTTCCTCGCCGCCATCCACCAGTCGGCGGGCAACCGCATCCTTCTTGGTCTTGCGTAGAGCGTCGGCCTGCGCTTTTCCGCGTCCTTCGGCGACAGCTTCGGCGAGGTTCGCGAACAGAGTCGTGAACCACAACCACACTGCAACCAAGACGGTGAATACGCTCGGGTCACCGATCGCGAACACGGTGACGAGCACCGAACTGATCCACACGACGAACATGACCGGATTTCGAATCTGGTACCGGGGGTGCAGTTTTCGAATCGCATCGGGGAACGATTTCACCAACTGTCGCGGGTTGAACACGCCTGCGGCAACCTGGTGGCCCAGGTTCTCGGCATGGCGTTCGCGTATCTGCGCAGGTGTGCGTTGAGGGATGGTCGTGGTCACAGGAGACCCTCCGCGATGGGCCCAAGGGCAAGGGCAGGGATGAAAGTCAGGGCCGCGACGAGGACGATCGCGCCGCCGAGCAACGTGGCGAACAGCGGTCCGGTGGTCGGGAGCGTGCCGGCCGTGACGGGGACCTTCTTCTGCTGAGCCAGGAACCCGGCGAGTGCGAGCACCGCAACGATCGGGATGAATCGGCCGAGGGCCATACACACGCCCAGCGATGCCTGGAACCAGTTGTTCGTCACGGTGATGCCGGCGAACGCGCTTCCGTTGTTGTTCGAGGCCGATGCGTAGGCGTACAGGATCTCGGAGAGTCCATGTGCGCCTGGGTTGTTCAGCGCGGCAGAGGTGCTGGGCAGCACTGCTGCAATACCCGCTGCGATGAGCATGACCGTCGGCATCGCCAGGATCGACACCGCAGCGGCGGTGACCTCGCGACGGCCCAACTTCTTGCCGAGGTACTCCGGCGTCCGCCCGACCATGAGCCCCGCGAGGAACATCGCAATGATCGCCATCACCAGGATTCCGTAGAGTCCGGTCCCCACGCCACCCGGCGTGACCTCCCCGAGAAGCATGTTGAGCAGTGCCGCGCCGCCACCCAAGCCGGTGAAGCTGTCGTGCATGGCATTCACTGCGCCCGTCGATGTGCCCGTGGTCGAGTTGGCGAACAGCACCGAACCGGGGATTCCGAAGCGGACCTCCTTGCCTTCCATCGGGCGCACGCCGTTCGCCTCCGACCACCACATGACCGCCAACATGCCGGCCCAGATGGTGCCCATGACGCTCAGCAGCACGTAACCCTGCTTGTGATCGCGGACCATCGTGCCGAAGGTGCGGGTCAGCGAAACCGGGATGACGAGCAACAGGAAGATCTCGACCAGGTTCGTCCACGCGTTCGGATTCTCAAACGGGTGCGCGGAGTTCGCGTTGAATATTCCGCCACCGTTGGTGCCCAGTTCCTTGATCGCCTCCTGGCTCGCGGCCGGGGCGATCGCGACCGTCTGGCCATCGACGACGACGCCGGACTTGAGACTCATGACCACTCCGCCGGCCACCAGGACGATGGCGAAGACAAATGAGATCGGCAGCAGGACCCGCAGCGTGCCGCGGACGATGTCGACCCAGAAATTTCCCAGTCGGTCGGTCTGATGGCGAAGGAAGCCTCTAACGAGAACCATCGCGACGGCCAATCCGACAGCCGCCGACACGAAGTTCTGCACGGTCAGCCCCACCATCTGCACGGAGTGGCCCATGACCGTTTCTGGTACGTACGACTGCCAGTTCGTGTTTGTCACAAAGCTGACCGCATTGTTGAACGCCATGTCCGGCGGGATGGAGCCGCGGCCGAATTCGAACGGCAATAACGGTTGCAGACGCTGCAACAGGTAGAGAACGACGATGCTGACGAACGAGAATCCCAGAACGCTGAGGGCATAAACGGGCCAGCGCTGTTCGGAGTCAGGGTCGATCCGCGTGATCCGGTAGATCGCCTTTTCGACCCGAGTGTGCCTATTCGAGTTGAATACTCGCGCCAGGTAATCGCCGAACGGAACATACGCCGCGGCGAGCGCCGCGACCAGCGCGGCGACCTGAATCCACGCGGCCATCAGAATTTGTCCGGCCGGATGAGCGCGGCGAACAGATAAACGACGAGCACCAAAACCAGAGCTCCAGCGATGACGTTTGCTACCAAGCCCGTTGTGTTCACAACTTCTCCAATCCCTTGACGGCGATCACGAGAACCGCGAAGACGGCCGCCAAGAGCGCCGCATAGGCCACATCGGCCATCAGCGTTCCTTCCACAATTCGATCGATGAGGACACCGAAAGAATCGCTCGACGGAGAGCCGAGTGGACGCCTACATATGGACTCCTGACGCGCGCCTTGGCGATCTTTACGCCTTCCTTACGTGCAGAGTGAGCCAGGTGACATGATTCAATTTGTTGCGCAAGTGACCCGACGAACAGTTCGCGAGCAGAATGCCCAAGCCACTCCCGCACGTCACCACCGAACAGCTCGACGCCGCCGCAACGGCGTTCGATCTGCTGTCCGTGCCTGGCCGCCTACACCTCGTGTGGCTCTTGGCGTCCGAGGAGTACGACGTGACGACGCTCGCCGAACTGACCGGCGCGAACGTTCCGGCAGCGAGCCAACAGCTCGCCAAACTGCGCGCCGCAGGGATCGTGAAGTCCCGAAAGAAGGGGCGGCACAAGCTCTATCGCGTCGACAGCCCACACCTGGTACGCGTCGTCAAGGAGATGATGCGGTACCTCTCCCCGGATGGGTCGCTGACGCCCGACGAGAAAGAGACTTAGGACGCCATCGCGCCGATGAGCGAGCGCGACAGCACGCTGATGACGGTCTCGATGTCCGGCTTGGGGTCCGCGACGCTCCAGTCGTAGACGACGTAGTTGATCGCGCCGATGACGGCACTGACCCGGATCGCGTAATCGCCGCTCGGAATCTCGCCCGACTCGGCCGCGTGCTGCGCAATGCCGAGCACCATCTGGGCCCACACCTTGCGCTGATCGAGGCGGACTTCCTCGACCCGCGGGCTCGCGCCGACCACCTCGACAAGACCGACTCGAGCACGACGCGGATCGCTGGCAACCGATTGGATATAGGCGCGCGTTGCGGCCTGGATAACGGCCTCTATTCCGCGGCCACCGGCCTTTGCGACCGCCTCGCCGACCGCCGCCATCGACTCCGCCTCGATGTTTTGGAACAGTTCGATGAGCACGTCCTCACGACCGGAGAACTCTTCATAGAACTGGCGGGACGACAATCCGGCCGCGCGACAGATCGCACCGACGGAACTATTCGAATAGCCGTCCTGCGCAAAAATCGTCAACGCCGATTCCAAGAAGCGCGCACGACGTTCCTTCTGGCGGTCGGCAATGGCCTGACCAGCGTAAGTCCGTCCTAGCGCTGCGCGTGTCATCGGGGTGAGAATACCGCGACCACAACGCCCGAACTCAGAGGGTGCCCTCGAGCGTGTTGGACCGTCCGTTTTGCGAAGTTGTTAGCCAATTGCGAATTCAGTCTTGGGGCATTCCAGTTGATATTGCGCGCCAGGGGTTCAGTTCGAGGTTGAAAAGACAACCATCTTCACGGTCGGAGTTCAACAAGGACAAGCGAATTGGTTACTGCGATCTTGTCCAGTCTTGTCCACAAACAAGCCGGGCGGTTCGCGAAA
>JAJFUQ010000080.1 GCA_021372355.1 Nocardiaceae bacterium
CGGCGGACCCGAAGGCGTCGGCGTCGCCGCCGGCCGAGCCATCAAAATGTGCTTCATCGTCGTCGTCTTCGCCAACATGTTCCTCACACTCGCCATCTGGGGCATCACCCCAGGCATCCGGATCTCGGGATAGGGGTGAACTGATGCTCATTGATCCGAGTGGACGCGGGCCCACGATGCGCCAGCTGTACGTCGCTGGCATCGCGATGTTCCTCGTCATTGCCGTTGCACTCACGCTGCTGATGCTGCGGTACGTGGGCTTCTTCGATAAGTACGTACCGGTCAACGCCATCATGAAGACGACCGGCGACGGGCTCATGCCGAAGGCGGACGTCAAGTACAAGGGCGTGCTCGTCGGCGAAGTCGACTCGGTGAAGTCGACCGAGGGCGGCGCTACCCAGGACGTCACGATCCACCTCAAGCCCCAGTTCGCGGATTCGATCCCCGCGAACGTCACCGCCCGGACCGTTCCGTCCAACGTCTTCGCGGTCAACTCGATCGAGTTCCTCGCTCCAGAGACCGCCTCGGCCAAGACGATCGCGTCCGGCGATCAGATCGCCCAGGACACCAGCGTCGAGACCACGGCACTGCAGTCGACGCTTACCGACGTTCGCACCCTTCTCAAGGCGATCCAGCCGGAGCGACTTGGTCGCATCCTCAATGCGGTCGCCGGCGGTCTCGACCCGCAGGGCCGTGTTCCGGGATCGACGCTCGAGCGCCTCAACCGCGTCCTCAAAGCGGTCGACGACGGCACCCCGACCGGTCAGGACCTGCTTGCTCGGACCTCTGCCGGTATGGCCGCGCTCAACGAGTCCATGCCAGAGCTCGTGGACGCCCTCGCGGCGTCGGTCACGACGAACCTGACCCTCATCGAGAAGCAAGCCCAGTTCGAGAACCTGCTGGTCGCCGGCGTTTTCACGATGGACTCGACGCACGACCTGTTCGCCCGCAACCCTGATCTGGGTAAGGTGCTGGTCCAGTCGACCGCGGTCGTGTTCGACAACCTGTCGGCGGACCAGGGCGCAATGAACGCCTCTATTCCAGAGCTCGACAAGAGTCTGATCGGCATCGTCGGAGCGTTCAAGAAGTCTGGCCCCTGGGCACCGCAGCCGTATCTGACGCAGGTCGCGAACATCTCGTTCACGCCGTTCCGTCCGTACGTCCGGGCCGACTGCCCGCGCTACGGCGACATGGAAGGCCCGAGCTGCTACACGGCTCCGGTTCACGGTGACCCCGGTTATCTGCCGGAGAACATGTACCCGCATTCGTTGGGTCACAACGAAGACGCGGCAGCCAAGGGCAACGTGAACGACGCCGGCCCGCTCGCGCCGTTCCTGCCGCCCAAGGGTGACAGCCACGGCGCACCGGCTCCGGCCGCACCCAAGGCGCCGGCAGGGAAGAACCCGCCTCCGTTCCCGTGGATGGCCCCGCCGGCACCGGGCACGAAGCCAGCCAGCTTCACTCCGGCATCGTTCACCGGCGCCGCCGCGATGGAGGCACTGCTCGGCCGGGCACCCAGTCCGCTTGAGTACGTGCTGCTCGGTACCGCTTTGCAAGGCGGATACGTCACGTTCAGCCCAGCGGAAGGAGCGGTTTAGTGAGTATCCGTAAACCACTCATAGGCTTCACCGCCTTCATGGTGCTGGCAGTCGTGCTCACGGTCCTGATCTATTCGACCCTGCAACGCGGGGTCGTCGGATCGACCAACGACTACAGCGCGAACTTCAGCGACGCCTCGGGGCTCAAGGTCGGTGACGACGTCCGTATCGCTGGTGTGCGCGTCGGACGCGTCGACAAGATCGAGCTCAAACACGACAACAACGCAACGCCGCCGGACTACGCCGTCGTCGACTTCCAGATCGAGAAAGATCAGAAGATCTTCAAGAACACGAAGGCCCTGGTCCGGTATCAGAACCTCATCGGTCAGCGGTACGTGGCATTGGAGATGGGCGAAGGTACTCCGGAGCCCATGCCCGCCGGGGGCAACATCCCGATGAAGCAGACCGAACCGTCCTTCGATGTGTCGGGACTGCTCGGCGGTCTCCAGCCGCTGTTCAAGGTCATGGACCCCAAGGCCGTGAACTCGATGTCGGAGACGTTCATCAACGCTCTCCAGGGCGACAAGCTGTCGTTGAGCAACTTCGTCACTCAGGCGACCGCGTTGTCCAAGACGTTCGCCGACCGGGACCAGATCCTCGGTGACCTGATCGAGAGCATCGCCGAGGTCACCCAGGGACTGGCGAACCGAAGCGGCCAGCTCGACACGCTGCTTGCTCAGTCCCGCGTGTTGATCCAGGGTCTGTCCGAGCAGGGTGCCTCGCTCAAGGACGCGACGGACCGGCTGTCCAAATCCAGCACCGACCTCGTCAATCTCATCACCACGATCCGGCCGGCGCTCAAGGAAGCCCAGGACTCCTCCACGGGCGCCCTCAACCTGCTGATCGCGACCGGTCCCAAGATGGACCGGCTCGCCGTGGAAGGCCCGCTGGTCCTCACCGACCTCGCTCGCATCTCGAGCGAGGGTGCGTACCTGGGCATCAACGTCTGTCTCTTGGACGTCTCGCTGTGGGGTGTGATCTTCCCCCGCGGTCTTTTCGAGCAGATCGGTGGATCGAGTCATTCGGAGGTGTGCCGCTAATGGCGATCCCAAGACCAGATTTCAGGGGCCAGAAAATGTTCTGGCTCGGCGTGGCCGGTGTGATTCTGATCGGCGTCCTGATCCTCGGTTCCTCGGCATGGAAGGTCGCCGGTATCGGCCAGAACTCGGTCAAGGCCGAGTTCGAGCAGGCGGCGGGAATGAAGGCGGGCCAGAAAGTCAAGACCGCCGGCATCACCGTCGGCTCGGTCAAGTCCGTCGCTCTTGAAAACGACCGCGTGGTCGCGACGCTGGACCTGGACAAGGACGTCAAACTCGGACCGGACGCGTTCGCCACGATCAAGTTGTCGACGATCCTCGGTTCGCAGTACGTCGAACTCAAGCCGGGCAACGGCAAGGGCCTTCCGGACGACCGGATCAAGCTCAGCAACACTGCCGTTCCGTTCTCGCTGGCCAAGCTCGTGTACGGCACGGACCAAGACCCGAACTCCTTCGACCCCAACAACCCGAACCAGTTCAACAAGCTCGAGAACATCGACACCAAGAAGCTCGCTGAAGCTCTCGACGCGGTGAACCACCAGTTCGGTCAGAATCCGCAAGACCTGATCAACTCGCTCGACGCCCTCGGCGTCATCGGCAACGTCGTTGCCAAGCGTCAGGATCAGTTCGAGAAGCTGCTGAAGAACACCGACTCGGTGAGCCAGGTGCTCAGCGAGAACCACAACAGCGTGCTCGCGGTCGTCACGCAGGGCCAGGCGATCTTCACCGCTATTGAAGACCGCGAGACGCTCATCAAGAACCTCCTCGACAACGTCGCGACGATGTCCGAGCAGCTCAAGCAGATGGGTATCGACAACGCCGACCAGTTCGGTGGCCTCATCGACCAGCTCAACACGCTCGGCCAGGGTCTGACGAAGAACCGGGACAACCTCGCGCGCCTGTACGAGATCATGCCCGTCACCTTCCGCCAGCTCGCCAATGCTTCCGGAAACGGCAACTACATCGAGGTGTTCGCACCGTGGCTGTTCCCGGACAACTGGTTGTGCGCCGTCAACGTGATTCCGGGGTGCCGCTAATGATGACTAGATTGACCAACCTCGCTCGCGTCGCCGCCATCGGCGTCGTCAGCCTGGCAGCAGCGAGTTGCTCGGCTCTCCCGGATTCGGCAAATGCCGCCCTGACCGGCCAGAACCTCTACTCCGCCGACTTCTCGAACGTCGCCGGAATGTACGAGGGGAACGAAGTCGACGTGCTCGGTGTACCCGTGGGCCAGATCCAAAAGGTCACGCCGATGGGCACGTTCGTCCGGGTCGACTTCTCCGTCGACAAGAGCGTGAAGCTGCCGAAGGACGCGATGGCGGCGCTCATCTCGCCCGGCATCGTGACGAACCGACACCTCGAACTCGTCCCCGCCTACAGCGGCGACGGCCCGACGCTCGAGCCCGGGGCACACCTTCCGCTCAACCGGACGCGTACCCCGATCGAGCTGGAAGAGGTCCTCAACACCCTCGACCGGATCGGTAAGGACCTGCAGGGAACGGCCGGCAAGGACCAGCTCGGTCCGCTGTCCGGCCGCGTCGCCTACAACGTCCTCAACGGACAGGGTGATCACCTGCGCCAGATCCTCGACAACCTGTCGAAGTCGCTGAAGATCGGTGTCGACAACAAGGACGCGGTCGGCAACATCATCGTCAACCTCAACGAGTTGACGCAGATCGTCGCCGAGAACGACTCGTCGGTCCGCGAACTGTCCAAGAACGTCACGAAGCTGACCAACCTGCTCGCCGAGCAGTCCCCCGGTCTCGAGGCCACGCTCGACCAGCTCGACGCGTTCCTCAAGAACACGGCCACCGTGCTCGAGTCGCATCGAGGTGAGCTGAAGGAATCGCTCACGAACCTGACCTCGGTGTCCGGTCAGCTCAAGGACAATGCCCGGAAGCTCACCGAACTCATCGACATCCTCCCGATGACGCTGCAGAACCTCGGCAACGCGGTCAGCGTCCAGGACCGATCGACCCGAATCCACTTGAACCTCGACAAGGAGATCATCGACGGCGAGCACATCGCGGTCTTCTGTCAGCGGATTCTCATGCACGCCGACGGCTGCCGCACCGGCCGCCTGAAGGACTTCGGACCGGACTTCGGTATCACCGAGGCCATGCTGGGAATGGTGAATCTCAAATGAAACTCAGGCAAGGGCTCATCATTACCTCGCTGGTCGCAGTGACCAGCGTGACCGTGACCGGCTGTGGTCTCAGCGTTTCCGACCTGCCGCTGCCAAAGCCGGGCGCGACGACGACCGGGTACACCGTCAATGCGTCGTTCGAAAACGCTTTGAACCTGCCGACCGACGCCAAGGTGAAGTCCGGTGGTGCGGACATTGGAACCGTCACCAAGATCACGGTGCGGAACTATGAGGCCACGGTCCAGATGGAGATTCATGACGACGTCAAGCTTCCGGAAGGCACCACCGCCGAGCTTCGCCAGGCCACGCCCCTCGGTGACGTCTTCATTTCCCTGACCCCACCTCCCGCGGACCAGGCCGGACCGCCGATCAAGGACGGCGGCACGCTCGACAAGGCCCACACGAAGGCAGCTGCCACCGTCGAGGAACTGCTGTCACAGGCGAGCATCCTGATCAACGGTGGCGCCTTGACCCGCGCGGTGGACGTGCTCAACCAGATCAGTTCGGCCGTGGCCGGCAAGGACCAGACACTGGTCGACACCTTGAACCGTCTGACCTCGATGATCACCACGATCAACGGGCGCACCGAGTCCCTGGACGGCACGCTCAATCAGACGACCGAACTGATGAACACGCTGAACAACAACAAGAAGAAGCTCGGCGATGTCGCCGACTCTCTTCCGGGGACGATCAGCGTGCTCGCGCAGAACAACCAGAACCTCGGTAACGCGGTCCGGTCGACTGCGCAGGTCACCGACGCGCTGGGCGACTTCGCGGGCACGAGCACCGACGCGATGAACACGCTGTTGCTCAGCACCGACAAGATCATGACGGCGATCGATGGCTGGGACCAGCACCTCGCGGGCCTCTCGGACAAGATCCACGCCTTGGAACCGCGGATCCGAGTCAACACCGAGAGCAGCGCGGTCGGCATGGACCTGGTCCTCGGGGCACTGTCGATCGGTGTTCTCTACGACACCGGTAGCCGACTGCCCACCCTCGGTGACCTCAACCTGATGGTCATCAGCATGACGTACATGCTGCAGAAGGCGTACGCCAAGTTCGCAGGGAGCAACCGATGATCAAGAACCTCCTCGCGCGCAAGATCATGCTCGCCAACATCGGCCTCGTCCTGCTCCTGGTAGTGGGCGCCGGCTACCTGCTGGTGGCGATCATGCGGATCAACCCGCTGGAGCGGTTCAACACGGTGTCGGTTGACCTCAATCGATCGGGCGGCTTGCAGCCGGGTAACGACGTCACCTACCGCGGTCTCCGAGTCGGCCAGGTCAAGGATCACAAGATCACGCCGACCGGTGTTCAAGCCGAAGTCGAGATCAACAAGGACTACAAGATCCCTGCCGATGTCGATGTTTCGGTCCAGGCACTGTCGGCGGCCGGCGAACAGTACATCGACTTCAAGCCAAAGACCGACAGCGGTCCGTACCTCACCGACGGTGCACATATCGCATACGGCACGAACGTCAAGACGCCGCAACCGTTGTCATCGGTTCTCGACAATTTGACGAACCTGGTGAGCCAGATCCCGCCGGAGCGCTTCGACACGATCGTCAGCGAACTCGACAAGGCCTTCAAGGACGGTTCCGCCCCACTCCACACCGTGGTGTCGGGTACCTCGGTCGCCTTGGCCGGCTTCGACGGACTGCTGCCGCAGACCAAGGGACTCATTGACAACCTCAAGGTCATCATGGGCACGACGTCTCTGGCGCAGCCCGACCTGGGGACGTTGGCGGCAAACTCGCAGACGATCTTCGACAACCTGACGAAGGCCAACGCCGAGTTGCGGCAGTTCTTGGACGACTCACCCGGCAACGTCCAATCGCTCGGTGACACGGTCAACACGATCGCCGACCCGGCAACCGAGTTCACCCACATCTTCTCGAACATCATGAACAAGGCAACGGTTCGCGCTCCGGCCTTCCGTGCCCTGTTCCCAGCCATGGCCTTCGCGGGCCAGCGCCTGCAGATTCCGTGGCACCAGACCATCGCCGGGCCTCCGGGACGTTTTGACTTCCACGTCATGGGTGACATCTGGATCCGGCCGAACTGTGAGTACTACGTCCAGCCGCGTGACCCGAAGATCCCGCAGGACCCACGGGTGCCGCTGTACAACTACTGCCTCGAGCCGAACATGCCGGCGACGCAGGTCCGCGGTGCGGCCAACGCACCACGACCGCCAGGACCCGACAACACGTCCGGCCCGCCGCCCGGCATCACGCCGAACGGCTACGAGCACGGCACGACGGGTTGGGAAGACCCGAAGAAGCTGACCCAGTACGACCCGAACTGGAAGCTCACGCCGTTGACCTCGGTGTCGTGGCACCCGAACGTGCCAAAGGATCTGCCCCCGTTTGACCACTACGGCCTTCCCCCGAATGGCGCCGTGGAGAACCCGGAGGCCTTCCTGGCACCGATCCCGCTCATCGAGCCGGACAAGCACACCGGCGCTTACCCGCCGAAGTAGGAAGCACGTTCGCCCCGCCGATTTTCCGGCGGGGCGTTCGGCGTTTCGGGCGCTTTTCCTGGACGTTCGTACTCAGGTCTCGGCCTGCCCACAGCTTGAGCACCGTTTCCTAACTAAACGACCTGGTGTGATGTCCAACACCGTCCGGGCTGGCAGCATCAGCGCAGAAGCCCTGCTGGGCGCTCCAAACATCGAGGTGAACTGATGACTGCGACACTCGACACCAAGGCCGACGAGGCAGGTAAGAAGGCCAAGCGGAAGATCTCGCTACCTCGGCCGACTCTGCCGGATTGGTCCCGCAAGCAGTGGGCTGCGTTCGCCGGCGCGAGCACCGTAGTCCTCGCCTCACTGGGTGTGGCCGGCACGTCCCTGTTCTTCTGGAACCAGGATTCGAACCTTCGCGACGCGTACGCCGCAGCGCAGAAGGCAGCTTGTGACTATGCACCCAAGCTCGAGAATTACGACTCCAAGAACCTCGACCCGTTCTTCAATGACCTGATCAAGGGCGCGACCGGGGATGCCAAGAAGGAGTTCACCGCGACGGCCGCGTTCCAGGAGCTACGGAACACCCTCGTGCAGGCCAAGGCCACGTCGCACGTCGACGACACGCAGTGCGGCGTTCGCGGCGGTACGACGGACGTGGTCGATGTCGTGGTCGTGATGTCGGTCCGCGCAGGCAGTATCGGCACTCAGGGTCAGATGATCCCGAAGCAGGTCGGTGTTGTCGCGACGATGTCGCTCGTCGACGGCAAGTGGCTCTGCAGCAAGGTCGACGTTCCGTTCCTGACGAAGTAGCGGCACGTTCCATGACCAAGTCCGCGACCCTCCAGCGACGCCGGCCCGTGCCGGCGCCCGAGCCCGCGCGCGATGGCCACCCGGTCACTGCGCTGCTGGCTGTGTTGCTGGTGATCGTCACCGTCGCGGCGGTGTACTTCTTCGTGCAGAACCAGTCGAAGTCCGCCGAGCAGAGTCGGGCGGCGGCCGGCGAACAGGCACGTCGGGCAGCTTGCTACTACGTGCCGGAGATCATCACCTTCGACTACCGGAACCTCGATCCGTTCTTCAAGAAGATCCTCGAGGGTGCGACCGGCGAGTGGAAGAAGGACTTCTCCGATACCGCCGACCGCATGCGAGACGTCCTGACGCGATCGCAGATGGTGTCCCAAGCCGGTGACACCGAATGCGGCCTCGTCGAGTCGGACGGGACCACTGCGACGGTCGTCGTCGCCGTGGCGCAGAGCCTCAAGTCCTCGGCCGATGCGGCACCGCGACCCGCCCAGGTCGCGATGGTCGCCGAGATGGAACTCCACGACGGCACGTGGCTCTGCACAAAGCTCAACGCTCCAATGTTCGACTGACCCGAGAGGACGGGAAATGACCCTCACCGATGACCTAGACATAATCGAAGAAGCGACGCCCGCTACTGCCACTGCCCAGCCCAAGGACCGGCGCTGGCTGTTCTGGACGCCGCTCGCGGTCTCCATCGTCCTGATCGTCGGCCTCATCGTGGGCATGTTCGTCTCGCTGCCGATCCTCGGCGGCAAGGCGCAGGCCGAGCTCTCGGAGCAGCAGGAGGCGCGCGCAGAGATCTGCGCCTACGCCCCGATCTTTGCAACGTACAACTACCGCAACCTGAACGACTACTACGCGAAGGTCTTGTCGCACGCCTCGGGCGACTTCAAGTCACAGTTCCTCAAGGGCCAGACCGAGCTCGGCAACTGGCTCAAGCAAGGCGAGGTCTCCTCGCAGGCGACTGGCATCACCTGCGGTGTCGACACCTCGACTGGAAAGCTGCGGATCATCATCGGCATCAGCCAGTCGGTTATGTCGATCGCCACGAGCGGCACGTCCATGGACACCACGCTCTCGGTCGTCGCCACCGTCGAGAAGCAGGACGGAAAGTGGATGGTCACCAAGGTGGACGGGCCTTTGGTGAAGTAAGCGGGTAACCGCCACAAACTTGGCACCCTCAGGCAGTCGACTCGCCGGTCTCTCCTGCCTGAGGGTGCCATCTTGTTTTTCGGGTGTCGCGGGGCCGGTGTTTCGCCTAGAAGCACTCTGATGTTTGTTCGTGAACTCGCTGTGGCTGGCTGGATATGCTGGCGGCCAGTGCTCACCGGCGAGGGGAAATGCGATGTGGAAAGCATTCACTGTTGAGATCAAGGATCACGTCGCACAGGTGACGCTGACGGGGCCGGGCAAGGGCAACGCGATGGGTCCGGACTTCTGGGACGAGTTGCCGCAGATTTTCCGCCAGCTCGACCGGGACCCCGAAGTCCGGGCTGTTGTCCTCGCCGGTTCGGGCGCCAACTTCTCCGTCGGCCTCGATCTCAAGGCGGCCGCCGGATTCATCGCCCCCCTCGTCGGCACTGAGAACGCCCTCGCCGGCCCGCGGAGCGAATTTCACGACATGGTTAAGCGGTGGCAGGACTCCGTCACCGCGGTCGCCGAATGCCGGAAGCCGACGATTGCGGCAGTTCAGGGGTGGTGCATCGGCGGCGGCGTGGATCTCATCGCAGCGGTCGACATCCGCTACGCCAGCGCCGACGCGAAGTTCAGCGTGCGCGAGGCGAAGATCGCCATCGTCGCCGACATCGGCTCCCTGCAGCGCCTCCCCGCGATCATCGGCGACGGTCACCTGCGCGAACTCGCGCTCACCGGCAAAGACATCGACAGTGCGCGCGCGGAGAAGATCGGGCTGGTCAACGATGTATTCGCGACGCCGCAGGAGTGTCTGGAAGCGGCTCACGCGACGGCTCGCGAGATCGCCGCGAACGCTCCCCTGACCGTGCAGGGCGTCAAGGACGTTCTCCACCGACAACGCGCGGGCGCCGTTGCCGACGGCCTGAACTACGTCGCCGCCTGGAACGCGGCCTTCTTCGCGTCGAAGGACTTGCTCGAAGCCATCACCGCAGTATTCGAGAAGCGCACTCCGAACTTCACGGGCGAATGAGCGAGCGCGCGCGGTTTCTAGAAGAGCGTGAGGTCGTTGCCCGGGAAGAGAGCCATCTCTTCTGCGGGCGCACCGACCAGCACAGGTGTCTTCTTCTCGACGCGGGGTTCGATGACGATCGCTTCCTCGACGACAACCTCGTCGAGCACGGTCTCGTCGCGGACCGCACGTGCCGCTTCGCCCGCGAGCTGATCGGCCTGCTCGTTGTAGTAGTTGCCGACGTGGCCGCGGACCCAGCGGAAGCGGACCGGCCCCTTGCGGGAGTTGATCGCCGAGTCGATCCCCTGGATGAGTTCGAGATTCTTCACCGGCTTGCCGTCGGCGGTGCGCCAGTTCTTGCGCTTCCAGCCATGAATCCACTCCGAAGCGCACTTGATCGCATACTGCGAGTCGCTTTCGATGAGCAGCGGCTCGTCCCCGCCATGGGCGCGAATCGCCTCGAGAACGGCACGCAGCTCGGCGATCTGGTTCGTGCCGACCGGCGCTCCACCACTGGCCGAGGGGCCGTTGTGGTTGACCCACGCCCAGCCGATTGCCCCGCCCGGGTTCTTCAGACACGATCCGTCGGTGCTCACGATGATCACCCGATCAGCCTAAGGGCGCCGGGTCTCAGCCCAGTAACTCCGCGACGACGTGGCGCGAAATCGGCAACGCAGAAGTCGCGGCGGGCGACGGCGCATTGAGGACGTGGAGCATGCGCTCGGTCCTGACCAGCATGAAGTCATGCACGAGTGTTCCGTCCCGCAAAACCGCTTGCGCGCGAATTCCGGCCGGACGTGGACCTAGATCGGACAACTCCAAAGTCGGGCAGTATTTTCGGCACTCAGCCAGGTAGCCGCGCTTGAAAACCGAGTTCCGCAGCTCCCGGATTCCGGTGCGGACGTGCTGTCGGGCCATCCGGTAATTGCCCCGGAACCGGGCCATCTCGCCGAAGTCCCGCCGGTTGACGGTCCATTTTCGGTAGCCCTCGCGCGCCAGTCCGAGCACCGCGTTCGGGCCGACGGTGAGACTTCCCTCGATCGTCGGGTTGAGGTGAACGCCGAGGAACGGCAGGTTTGGATCCGGGATCGGATAGATGAGGTGGTGGACGATCCCCGCCCGTGCTGCAGGCAGTTGGTAGTACTCGCCGCGAAACGGCACGATCTGACACCCGGGATCGACCCCGGCGAGTTTCGCCAGCCGGTCGGCCTGCAGTCCGCCGCACACGACGAGATGCGTGGCGTTCCACGCCCGATCGCCGGCACGTATTTCGACGCCGTCGGAATTCTCCCGAATGCCGGTCACCGCAGTTCCGAGCACGATGTCGCCGCCCGCCGCCTGGACCAGTTTCCCGAGCTTTCGCGTGATCGCCGGATAGTCGACGATGCCCGTGTCCGGAATGTAGAGCGCACCGGTTCCCTGGACGTTCGGCTCGCGCTGTCGCAGTTCCGCGGCATCGATCAGTTCGGCTCGAATGCCGTTGACGCGGGCCCGCTCGTCGAGCCGCAGCATTCGCTCGTACTCGGCCTCGTCGGTCGCGACCAGCAGCTTGCCGCGGACATCGAGCGCGATGCCGTGTTCCTCCGCGAATTCCTTTGTCGCCGCAGCACCTTCGCGGCAGAACCGAGCCTTCATGCTGCCCGGCTCGTAGTAGATCCCCGAATGGATGACCCCGCTGTTGTGG
>JAJFUQ010000087.1 GCA_021372355.1 Nocardiaceae bacterium
GCGTTCAACACCATCACCACCCTGGCCCGCGACCTCCGCCTCCACACCAACTTCGCCCGAACCCCCGACAAAGCCCACACCCTGATCCGACAAGCCCTGCAAACCCCCGGTTGGGCCTACCCTGACTTCGTGGACACCTGAGATTGCGGGACTGGGTTCCGCAGGAAGGGTGCCTGATGGCAGAGCAGAAGAAGAGGCGGTCGTTCACGCCGGAGTATCGGGTGGAGGCGGCCGGTCGGGTGATCGAGTCGGGTCGGCCGGTCGCGCATGTGGCTCGGGAGCTTGGGTTGGGCGACCAGTTGCTGGGCAAATGGGTTCGCGACGAGTTGGCCAAGCAGGCTGGTGAGCCGACGGGGGTGTTGAGTGTTGATGAGCGGGCCGAGCTGAAACGGCTTCGCCGTGAGGTGGCGGAGTTGCGCAAGGACAACGAGTTCTTGGGAAAAGCAGCAGCCTTCTTCGCGTCGAAGCCACCACGGTCGAACGGTTCGAACTGATGGCGGCGGAGAAGGCCAACTTCGAGATCAACCGGATGGCCCGGCTGCTGCGGGTTTCGAGATCGGGCTACTACCGGTGGGCGGCCCACCGCGAAGGCGAACCCGGTCCGCAGGCGGCCCGCCGCGATTTGGTGGACCGGCAGGTCCGGCAGATCTTCACCGACTCCGACGAGGTTTACGGCGCGCCTCGGGTTGCTGCCGAGTTGCACCACCAAGGGGTGGAGGTGAACGTGAAAACCGTTGCCGCATCAATGCGCCGGCAGGGTTTCGAGGGCATCAGCCCGCGCATGTTCACCCCGGTCACCACCATCGCGGGGGTGCCGACCCACCGGATCCCCGACCTGGTGAACCGGGGCTGGGACACCGGCGAGCTGAACAGGGTATGGATTTCCGACATCACTTACCTGCGCACCGGTGAGGGCTGGCTGTATCTGTGTGTGGTCCGGGACGGCTGCTCTCGGCGGGTCTTGGGTTGGGCGATGGACTCCCACCAGAACGCCGACCTGGTCGAACGTGCTTTGCGGACCGCGAAGGTCCTGCGCGGCCAGGTGCCCGGCCGGATCGTGTTCCACGCCGACCGCGGCACCCAGTACACCTCCGACCAGCTGCACCGCGCCTGCGACGAACTCGGGGTGGACCAGTCGATGGGCCGCACCGGGGTCTGTTTCGACAATGCGATGTCCGAGTCGTTCTGGGCCACCCTGAAGACCGAGTTCTACCAACGGCACACCTGGCCAACCCGGGCCCAGGCCCGCACCGGCGTCGCGAAATGGATCGAAGTCGTCTACAACCGGCGCCGACTCCACTCATCGATCGGCTACCTGACCCCGGTCAACCACGAACACAAACTATTTGAAGCCTCAACCGAGGACAAAGCCGCGTAAGCGGGACGTGTCCACGATTTGCGGGTAACCCCAGAGTGCGCGGACTGGGTTCGCCGCAAGGTGACGTTCCGGTCGAACGCGACTGGCAACCCTATGCAACAGTTCGCCGTGATCGACGACAAAACCGCCTACACACAGTTGCAGGGGTTCACGACCGCCGACCTCGGGTATGAACGCGGCAACGCGGTGTCGAGCTTCGTAAACCGGCTCGATGAAGCGCCGATGACCGAGCAGTACCTGCAGCTGTTCGATCAGATTTGGAACAATCCCGAGCAGGTGCGCGATGTCACTGACGCCGTGCATGATCACATCGCCGCCGTCTACGCGGAGAACTCGCCGGCACGGATCTACTTCCTGATCCTCTACAACCTGTTCGCGGAGTTACTCGACGACATCAACGAGGACGTGCTGCCGAACGACCGCACCGGTTACCAGGAGACGAAGGTCTGGCAGAGTCTGTACAACTTCCAGCGGGACGCGGCCACGGGCATCATCAACAAGCTGGAGACCTACAACGGCTGCGTCCTCGCCGACTCCGTTGGCCTCGGGAAGACGTTCACCGCACTGGCGGTCATCAAGTACTACGAGCTGCGCAACAAGTCCGTTCTCGTGCTGTGCCCGAAGAAGCTCGCCGAGAACTGGACGAACTACAACGCCAACCTCACCACCAATATCTTCGCCACCGACCGCTTCAACTACGACGTGCTCGCGCACACCGACCTCTCGCGCACGAAGGGCGAGTCGCTCGGCCTACGTCTGGATCGGATCAACTGGGGCAACTACGACCTCGTGGTGATCGACGAGTCGCACAATTTCCGCAACGCCGACTACGCCGAAGAGAAGGAGTCGCGCTACCAGCGACTCATGAGGCAGGTCATCCGCGAGGGCGTGAAGACCAAGGTGCTGATGCTCTCGGCGACGCCGGTGAACAACCGATTCAACGACCTCAAGAATCAGCTGCAGCTCGCGTACGAGGGCGAGAGCGACAACCTCGCCGCCAAGCTCACGCTCTCGACGTCGGTCGAGCGTGTCTTCCGTGACGCGCAGACGGTGTTCAACGAGTGGTCGAAGCTGCCCGCGGACGAGCGCACTGCCGA
>JAJFUQ010000089.1 GCA_021372355.1 Nocardiaceae bacterium
TCCCCGACCGGTCCCACGGCTCGAGCCCGAACGTGGATGCCGACAAGGCGCTGCGTAACTCCGCCGTCTGGGCAGCCCTTCGCCTGCGGGCCGACCTCATCTCTTCGACCCCGGTCGACGTGTACACGATGAAGGGCGGCGTGCAGGTCGAAGCCGAGGGCACCGAGCTGCTCGACTCCGCGCGGATGGGCGAGTGGCTGTACTCCTCCCAATTCGACCTTGACCGGTTCGGAAACTTCTTCGGCCTCATTCAGCGACGCGACCGGCTCGGCTACCCCGTCGAGGTGGAGCCCGTGTCCGCGCAGGACGCCGTCGTCAACGTGCGCGACGGGCGAATCACGTCCTACCGACTAGCCGGGCAAGAGTACGACCCCTTCGACGTCTGGCACGAGAAGCAGTACACCGTCGCCGGGCTGCAAGTGGGACTGTCCCCCATCGCCTACGCCGCCTGGTCCGTCGGCACCTACCTGTCGGCGCAAGAGTTCGCCTTCGACTGGTTCTCCTCCGGCGCCTCCCCTACCGGCCACCTGCGCAACACCCTCGTGCCCACGCTCAGCGAAGACTCAGCCGAATCAGTCAAGGCCAAGTTCAAGCGGGCCGTGCGCGACCGGGACATCTTCGTCACCGGCCGTGACTGGGAATTCAACATGCAGGCCGTGCCGGCCAATACGGTCATGTTCCTCGATGAGATGAAGTACGGCGTGGCGGACGTGTGTCGCTTCATCGGCATTCCCGGCGACCTGATTGACGCCGAGGTGTCCACCGGCTCCGTCACCTACGCGAACGTCACCCAGCGGAACCTCCAACTCCTGGTCATGAACCTCGGCCCCGTCTTTGTGCGGCGCGAGCGCGCCCTCTCACAGGGGCTACCTAAGGCCATGTTCGTCAAGTTCAACACCGACGCCATGTTGCGTATGGATCCGGAAACCCGAACTTCCACCCTGCTTTCTCAGGTGGCAGGCCGCACTCTCGCACCGAGTGAGGCGCGCGCGCTCGACAACCGAGCGCCGTTCACCCCGTCCCAGTTGTCCGAATTCGACCGACTCTTCGGCGCCCCTCGAACCGAGCCGACGCCCGCGAAGTCAGGAGCAGCATGATCACCTTCGAGCAGGCCGCGACCGAGCGCGCCGCGGCCGTCCGCACGCACGCCGACCGGCCCACCCAGCGCCGCAGCGATGAGTTCGGCCACCCCCACGTCACTCGATCCCTGCCTAGCGCGATGCAGATCCGCGAGGCCGACACCGGCTCCGGCAAGCTCGCATTCAGCGGCCACGCCTCGGTCTACGAGACCGGCTACGAAATGTGGGATCTGTACGGGCCGTACACCGAGATCGTGAGTGCCGGCGCTGCTGCTGAGTCGCTGGCGCGCGGTGACCTTGACGTGCCCCTGGTCCTCGACCACGACCCGATGCGCCGCATCGCCTCCACCGTCAACGGGTCATTGCAGCTGAGTGAGGACGAGATCGGGCTGCTCACCATCGCCCCCGAGCTTGACCCCGAAGACCTCGACGTTCGGTACATCTACCCGAAGATGCGCGCCGGCCTCATCTACGAGATGTCCTTCCGGTTCCGGATCCTCTCCGGGCAGTGGTCCCCGGACTACACCGAGTACCGGATCAACGCGTTCGACATTCACCGCGGCGACGTCTCCATCGTCGGCTACGGGGCCAACCCGCACACGACGTCCGAGCTGCGCACCGACGTGCCGATCATCGGTGAACGCAAGCCGCGCCCCCGAGGCGTCGACTTGATCCACGAGTTCGACACCTTCCCCCGCGCCATCTAGGCGCCCCACATTCCCCCCGGCACCATGCCGGGTCTTTCAGCGCATTGCCCGATGCCTGGCGCGCCCATGCCTGCCACCTGTCGCCTGATCGCCGCTGAGTCATCCCTACCCAACCCAACCCGAAAGGAGAGATCTGTGAAGCTCGCAGACCTCATTGCCGGGCTGAAGGCTGACCGCGACGCCAAGCTCGCTGAGCGCAACGCCCACGCCCAGACCCTCGAAGACCTCCGCTCGCAGGACGAGGTGGACGAGGTGTCCGTGTCCGAGATCCGTGCCAAGAAGAACGGCCTCGATGCTGAGATCGACGTGCTCTCTGAGCGCATCGTGGAGCTCGAGGCAGAGCAGGCCCGCGACGAGGCGATGGTTCGCCTCAGCGCCGAGTCCACCCCTGTCGTCACCGCCCGCGCTGCCTACGATCAGGTCGCGCGCGTCGGCGGCGAGGCCCGCACGTACAACCCCGAGACGGACCGCTCTGGCGCGATGTTCCTCGGTGACGTGCTCCGCAACGCCATGTTCGGCGACATCGACTCCCGGGAGCGCCTCGCGCGTCACCGCCAGGAGGAGCTTGTCGAGCGTGGCGCGGCCATCGTGCAGCGTGGTGCCGTCTGCACCAACGCCTTCGCTGGCCTGACCATCCCGCAGTACCTGACCGACCTCGTGGCGCCCAACGCCAAGGCCGGTCGCCCCCTCGCCGACATCGCGCGCAAGCACGTACTGCCGGCCGAGGGCATGACGGTCAACATCGGCCGCGTGACCACGGGCACCGAGGCCGCAATCCAGACGTCGCAGAATTCGGGCGTCACCGAGTCGAGCATCGATGACACGCTGCTCACGCTCGACGTCATCACAAATCAGGCGTGGCAGTCGGTCAGCCGTCAGGCTGCCGAGCGCTCCACTGGCGCGCTTGACGTCACGGTGGATGACCTCGTGCGCGGGTACCACACCCGCCTCGACGCCACCCTCATCAATCAGGCCACGACCGGCCTGAGCGCAGTCGCTGTCGCGAACACCTACACGGACGCCTCGCCCACTGCGGCGGAGCTGTACCCGAAGGTGCTGGCGGGCCTCAGCGCCGTTGAGGCGGCCCTGCTCGACCAGGCGTCGTCCGGCTCGGTGTGCGTCATGCACTCGCGTCGCTGGTACTGGATGCAGTCCCAGGTGTCCTCGAGCTGGCCGTTCGTTGGCCAGCCCGGAATCAACGTGCAGCAGGGCGGCGTCAACTACGGCGAGCTCTACGGCGCGGGCTTCCGCGGACTGCTCCCCAACGGCACCCCGGTGGTCGTGGACAACAACATCGCGACCAACCTCGGTGCAGGAACAAACGAGGACGAGATCTACATCGTCAACGCCAACGAGGTTCACCTCTGTGAGGACCCGTCCCCGCCGATGTTCATCCGTGCCGATCAGGCCGGCGCTACCGACCTGAAGATCCCGCTGGTCGTGTACGGCTACTTCGCGTACACGTTCAACCGCTACACCGGCGCTGCCCAGAAGATCTCGGGCACCGGCCTCGTGTCGCCGACCTTCTAGGTCACCTAGGCACCCGTGGCCGCGTCTCTTATGAGGGGGCGCGGCCACGGGCCACCACGCATCCAAGGAGTCTTCGTGAGTAACGAGAACACCATCGCCGCCCTCCTCATTGAGCGGGCCGGCTACGAGCGCCGGGGCCTGGCTGACCGAGTGAAGGCCGTTGACGCCTCCCTCGCGGCTGCGGGCTACGAGGCACCACGACCTCAGCGTGACGCGTCAGTGTCGCCGACAGAGGCACGTGGACGTCGCACGACTAAGGGCTAGCCGTGCCCATCGCCAACGGGTACGCCACCCTGGCGCAGATCAAGGCTGCGGCACACATCTCAGACAACGTCGACAACGAGCTCCTAGAGATGGCGATCGAGTCCGCGTCACGTCAGATTGACGTCGCGTGCGATCGCCAGTTCTACCAACTGGGGCCGGTCGCTCGCGTCTTCGTCGCAGACTCGGCCACAGTCGTGAACATTGACGACGCGGTGTCCATCTCAGCTGTCGCCATGGACGAGGACGGCAACGGATCCTTCGTGTCCGTCGCCGCGACCGAGTACCAGACCGAGCCTCTCAATGGGCGCATGTCCGGGATGGCATGGCCGATCACCAGGCTGCGCGCGATCCAGGATCACGACTGGCCCATCATCGGACGCCAGGCGCTCGTGCGCGTCACCGCCACATGGGGGTGGCCGTCTGTGCCGACCGATATCGTGCAAGCCACGCTTGTGCAGGCGCTTCGCCTCTGGAAGAGGCCTGACACCCCGCTCGGCGTCGCCGGC
>JAJFUQ010000109.1 GCA_021372355.1 Nocardiaceae bacterium
GTGGAGGAGGTGGCCTCGATCTCCGAACCGAAGACAACGCGGGTGGGAACCGGTGTTTTCATCACGACGGTGAGCACGTTCTGCGATCAGCACGGCGGAATCATCGGGCGCAACACCAACGTGCTGTTCCGGTACGACACCGATGCCGACGAGGAACCGTCGTGAACTCGAGCGACGCGGGATCCGCCGCGCGTCCGACCCTGCGGTTCGACGACGTCTCCGTCGGCGACTCGTTGCCTGCGGTGTCCATCGAGGTCACCTACAAGCGAATCTGCATGAACGCGGCCTCGACGTGGGACTGGTTCCCCGGTCACCACAACCCCGAGTACGCCCAGAGCCAGGGCCAGCGCACGATCTACCTGTCGACCCTCTTCTTCCACGGCTTCATCGACCGCGGCGTCAACGAGTGGGCCGGTCCGGACGCTTTGATCCGGCGCCGGAAGATCTCGATGGTCCGGTCCATCTATCCGGGCCAGACCGCGAACCTGAGTGGGAAGGTCGTCGGCAAACGGCAGGTCGGGGGGCGGAGCCTTGTCGACCTGGAATTGCTCGTCTCCAGCGAGGACGGTCCCTGCGTACCCAGCGAAGCCACCGTTCAATTGACCGACGACTCCGCAGCGGCCCCGACGTGAATCACCGATCGCGGTCGCAGCGACCTCAAGATGGAGGACCAGTGGGCGAGCAACCGATTGGCTACGAGGTCGTCGACGGTGTGGCGTGGCTGACGATCAACCGCCCCGAGGCGCGCAACGCGCTCAACAACGCCGTGCGCACGGGACTGTTCGACGCGCTGCGCCGCTTCAACGGCGACGACGAGGCGAAGGTGCTCGTTCTCACCGGCGCGGGCGACAAGGCGTTTTGCGCGGGCGGCGACCTGAAGGAGATGGCGCAGAATGCGCTAAAGGTGCCGCCGAAGGACTTCGCTCCGCAGTTCGGCCGCAACGTCGACGTCGACAAGCCGACGATTGCGGCGGTGAACGGTATCGCGTTCGCCGGGGGCTTTCTGCTCGCACAACAGTGCGACCTGGTTGTGGCCGCCGAACATGCGACGTTCGCGGTTAGCGAAGTCAAAGTGGGACGCGGATCGCCCTGGGCGGCACCCCTGTCGTGGCTGGTGCCACCCCGCATCGCCATGCAGATCCTGCTGACCGGCGACCCGATCACCGCCCAGCGTGCCCACCAGATCGGCTTGGTCAACGAGGTGGTGCCTGCCGAGGAGTTACGCGAACGAACTCAGCAGTTGGCATTACGGATCGCGGCGAACGCTCCGCTGTCTGTGCTCGCGTCCAAGCGCACCGTGTACCTCTCTGCACAGCATCACCTCGCGGCCGCCTACGACCTGGCAGACGAGATCTGGGAGCCGGTCTACCTGAGCGACGACGCGCAGGAAGGCCCGACCGCGTTCCGCGAGAAGCGCGCACCACGGTGGAGGGGACGCTGACATGGCGATGACAATGCAGTCGGTGATCACCGACATCGAAGCGGAGACAGTCGCACTGCGCGCATTGGTCGCGCCACTGCTCGATGGTCCACACGGCTGGGACACGTCGACCCCGGCCGTGGGCTGGACGATTCGCGACCAGATCAGCCATCTGGCCTTCTTCGACGACGTGGCGGTGCGCTCGGCCACCGACCCCGAGGGGTTCAGCAGCGAGTACCTCCCGATGATGGCCGACGACAGCATCTCACCCGACGTCATCGCCGCGCGCTACCGCCTCATGCCGGCTGCTGACGTCCTCGCGTGGTTCGACACGTCCCGTACGACACTCGTCACCACTTTCGCGGGCATCGAACCGGCGACGCGTCTGCCGTGGTTCGGCCCGCCGATGAGCGCGGTCTCGTCGCTCACCGCGCGTCTCATGGAAACCTGGGCGCACGGCCAGGACGTCGTTGACGCGCTCGGCGCGACCAGCGAGCCCACGTCACGGTTACGGCACGTGGCCCACATCGGGGTGGGTGCGCGCGCGTTCAGCTACATGGCCAACGGTCTCGAGCCGATCACCGACCCGGTACGCGTCGAGTTGGCGGCACCCGACGGCACCATCTGGACGTGGGGGCCGGCTGATGCCGACGATCGCGTGAGTGGGCCCGCGCTGGACTTCTGCCTCTTGGTGACTCAGCGCCGCCACCGCGACGACACGTCCCTGGTCGCGGACGGTCCCGTCGCCGACGAATGGCTCTCGATCGCTCAGGCCTTCGCTGGGCCGCCTGGCGGCGGGCGCGCCGCGGGCCAGTTCGAGGGAGTGTCGCGGTGAGCAACCCGATCCGCATCGGCAACTGTTCCGGCTTCTACGGCGACCGCATCGCCGCGGCCCGAGAGATGGTCGAGGGCGGCCCTATCGACGTTCTGTGCGGAGATTACCTGGCCGAACTGACCATGCTCATCTTGGCCAAGGCCCAAGCCAAGAATCCCGACGGCGGATACGCGCGCACGTTTCTCACCCAGATGGAACAGGTGATGGGCACCTGCCTCGACCGTCGCATCAAAGTCGTCGCCAACGCGGGCGGGCTGAATCCCGCTGGCCTGGCCACCGCGTTGCGGGAGCTGGCCGGACGTCTCGGCCTCACCGCGCGCGTTGCATACGTCGAGGGCGACGACCTGCGCGGCGACCTCGACGCGATCACGCCGCCCGTCGGAGAGACCACACCGGTGTCGGCCAATGCCTACCTCGGCGCCTGGGGCATCACCGAGGCGCTGCGCTCGGGCGCCGACGTCGTGGTGACCGGCCGCGTTACCGACGCCTCACTGGTAGTGGGTCCTGCCGCCTGGTGGCATGCCTGGGCACCGGACGACTGGGATCGACTCGCGGGTGCCGTGGTCGCCGGACACGTGATCGAGTGCGGCCCGCAGGCGACGGGCGGCAACTACGCGTTCCTCGAGGAGGTCACCGACCGCCGCTATCCGGGGTTTCCGATCGCCGAGGTCGCCGAGGACGGCTCCTCGGTGATCACGAAACATCCGGGCACTGGAGGGCTGGTCTCGGTCGGGACGGTCACCGCCCAGCTGCTTTACGAGATCGCCGAACCCGCATATCTCGGTCCAGACGTCGTGACCCACTTCGACACCACTCGCCTGGACCAACAGGGCGAGCACCGTGTTGCCATCAGCGGCACCAAAGGCAGTCCCCCGCCCGACACGTTGAAGGTTGCGCTGAACGAGGTGGGCGGCTTCCGCAACACGATGACCATGGTGCTCACCGGCCTAGACATCGAGGCGAAGGCCGCCTTCGCCGAACAGCAGCTTTTCGACGTTCTCGGCGGACGCGACGCGTTCGACGAGGTCGATGTACGACTGCTGCGCTTCGACCTCTCCGATGCAGCGACGAACGAGCAGGCGTGTGCACACCTGCGTGTGACGGTGAAGGACTCCGACCCGCGCAAGGTGGGTCGGGCGTTCTCCGGTGGCATCATGGAGATTGCATTGGCCGGTTTCGCCGGCTTCCATACGACCACGCCACCGTCCTCGGAGACGGCATTCGGTATCTACCGGCCGGCCTTCGTGCCACGCGCGGCGCTGACGCACGTACTCGTCGACGCGGACGGCAATCGGCACGTGATCGCCGACCCGCCCAACGGCGTAGCGCCGTCGGCAGTGCCCGCCGCGCCTGCCTATGCACCCGCACCCTCGGGGCCGACACGACGTGCGCCGCTCGGGCGGGTCCTCGGCGCACGGTCCGGTGACAAGGGTGGCAACGCGAACCTCGGACTGTGGGCCCGCGACGACGCCGGCTACTCCTGGGCACGCGAGTTCCTCAGCGTCGAGCGACTGCGCACGTTGCTCGGGCCGGAGACGGAGAACCTGCGTATCGAGCGCTTCGAGCTGCCGAACCTGCGAGCCCTCAACGTGGTGGTCCATGGCCTGCTCGGTGATGGGGTCGCATCCGCGACTCGGCCAGACGCCCAAGCCAAAGGATTGGGGGAGTACGTGCGGTCCCGCGTCGTGGACATCCCCGAATCGCTGCTCAACGCACGCCGAACCGTCCGGTAGGGCACCGGCGGTACCCCGTAAGAGAAGGTGGAACGCAACATGGGCAGGCTGGACGGCAAGATCGCGCTGATCTCCGGGTCGGGGCGTGGCATCGGACGCGCCATCGCCGAGAAGCTTGCCGGCGACGGCGCCAACGTGGTGGTGAACGATCTCGACGCCGGGCCGGCGCAGGAGACGGTTGCCGCGATCGAAGCTGCCGGTGGCACCGCAGTCGTGTGCGTCGGCAGCGTCACCGAGGACGGTTTCGCCGAACGTTTCGTGCAGACGGCCGTCGATGAGTACGGCGGAGTGGACATCATCGTCAACAACGCCGGCTATACATGGGACTCCGTAGTGCAGAAGATGAGCGACGAGCAGTGGGATGCGATGCTCGACGTTCATTTGAAGGCGCCGTTTCGAATTCTGCGCGCTGCACAGCCCGTGATCAGCTCGGCCGTGAAGAGGGAACGCGAGGCCGGCGACGTCACGTGCCGCAAGGTCGTCAACATCTCCTCGATCGCGGGCACTGGAGGCAACGCCGGTCAGGCGAATTACTCCTCGGGGAAAGCCGGCATCGTCGGACTCACGAAGGCCATGTCGAAAGAGTGGGGCCGCTACAACGTCACGGTCAACGCGGTCGCGTTCGGGCTCATCCGCACCCGCCTCACCGAGACTCCGGCCGGAGGCGACGGGACGATCGACATCCAGGGTCGCGAATTGGCGGTGGGCGTCAACCCCGAACTACTTGCCACCATGGAGCGCGCCATCCCGCTCGGCAGAGCCGGAACGCCAGCCGACGGCGCGGGTGCCGTCTACCTACTGTGCATTCCCGAGTCGGACTATATCAGCGGCCAGGTGGTGATCTGCGGTGGCGGCTTCAACACGTGAGCTCGTGTGCCCACAGTCAGTGCGTGCACATTCGTATCGCACTCAGGATGTCGGAGATGGAGATGTCGTCACCGCTCGTCGATGTAAGGGTCGTATCCCTGGCAATCAACTTGCCAGGGCCGCTCGCCGCCTCTCGCCTCGCCGAACTCGGCGCGAGGGTCACCAAAGTAGAACCGCTCAGCGGTGACCCGCTCGCTACAGCGGCACCCCGCTGGTATGCGAATCTGGTGCAACGGCAATCCGTGGTCGCCCTAGACATCAAGTCCGACCGGGCTGAGCTGGATGACCTACTCGCCGACGCCGATCTGCTGCTCACCTCGATGCGGCCGTCCGCCCTCGATCGGCTCGGCCTTGCGCGACCGCACCTGACATTCCCCCAGCTGTCGCTAATCGAACTCGTCGGCCACGACGGCGACGCCGCCGAGGTGCCAGGCCATGACCTCAATTACCAAGCGGCGCAAGGCACGTTGACGCCCCCGTCGATGCCGAAGGTGCCGATCGCCGACATGCTTGGTGCCGAATGCGCCGTGTCCACCGCCCTTGCGGCGCTCATCGCACGCGCGAAATGCGGCCGCGGACAGACATACCGGGTGGTTCTGGAAGAAGCCGCCGCCCGTGCGGGTGATGCTGTGCGGCATGGGCTGATGGGTGAGGGCGCCATGCTGGGGGGCGCGCTCCCTGGCTACGGCATCTATGCATCGGCAGACGGGTACGTAGCCCTCGGTGCAATCGAACCGCATTTCTTCAGGCGTGTGCTCGAAACATTCGGCGCAGACGGCACGCGTGAGAGCATTCGAGCGGCGTTCGTCGACAAGACCGCCGCAGAGCTGGAATCGATTGCAGCACAAGCCGACATACCGCTGAACAGAGTGAGGTAAACCATGTCTGAGCTATTTCCCGACTATCGCGCCACTTGGGAGACGGACCATCACCGCGAATTGCGGAAGCACGCGGCGGAGTTCTTTCGCAAGGAGGCGACCCCGAACCAAGAGCGCTGGGCTGCGCAGCACAAGGTAGATCGCGATTTCTGGAACAAGTTGGGCGATGCCGGCCTGCTGGGCGTCGACCTGCCCGAGGGTTACGGCGGAATCAATGGCGACTTCGGGTTCTCGGCCGTCGTCGCCGAAGAACTCGCGCTGGCCCACGACGCATCGTCGGGGTGGCTCGTGCACGCGCCAATCGTCGCGCACTACATCAACACCTACGCAAACGACGAACAGAAGCAGCGCTGGATGCCCGGCATCATCAGCGGGGCGAAGGTGCTCGCAATCGCGATGACCGAGCCCGGCACCGGCTCCGATCTGAAAGCCGTCAAGACGACGGCGGTTCGCGACGGCGAGGACTACGTGATAAACGGCTCGAAGACGTTCATCTCCAACGGAACTCACTGCGACCTCTTGGTGATCGTCACCAAGACCGACCCATCGCAGGGGGCGGCCGGGGTATCGCTGATCGTGGCGGAGACCGATGAGGAGTTGGTGGGGTTCGAGCGGGGAAGAGTGCTCGAGAAAGTCGGCCAACACGGGCAGGACACTCGCGAGTTGTTCTTCTCCGACATGCGGGTGCCGGCGGCGAATCTGCTCGGCGAGCAGGAGGGCCAGGGCTTCTATCAGCTGATGCAGCAATTGGCTCGCGAACGGCTCATCATCGCCGCGCAGTGCGCCGGCATGGCCGAGGCCGCGGTGCTGGAGGCCATCGCCTACACCAAGGAACGCGAGGCGTTCGGCAAGCCGCTGATCGAGTTCCAGCACAACAGATTCCAGCTTGCCGAGCTCAAAGCCGAGGTGCTCTCGATCAAGACCACGGTCGATTACTGCATTCAGCAGTACATCGACGGCAAGAACGACCCGGCGACGGCGTCGATGGCCAAGCTGATCGCGGCGGACAGGGGCGTCGCCGTGGTGGACCGCTGCGTGCAGTTCTTCGGCGGCTACGGCTACATGATGGAGTATCCGATCGCCCGCGCCTACGCCGCCGCCCGGGTGAACAAGATCTACGGCGGCACGAGCGAGATCATGAAGGAAATCATCAGCCGTTCGTTGTGAGTAGCGCGGAGAAGAACCGGACATGACCACGCAGGCATACATCTACGAAGCGATCCGCACACCGCGCGGTAAGGGCAAGAGGACGGGTGCCCTGCACGGCGTCAAGCCGATCACGTTGGTCGTGGGGTTGATTGACGAACTGCGCGCGCGTTTCCCGGATCTGGATGAGGACCGGATCGCCGATGTCGTACTCGGCATCGTCACGCCGATCGGCGATCAGGGCATGGACATCGCGCGCACCGCGGTCAACCTCGCGAAGCTGCCCGACACGGTCGGCGGTGTGCAGCTCAACCGGTTCTGCGGTTCCGGTCTGGAAGCGGTCAATGTTGCCGCCAAGGGCGTGCGATCGGGCTTCGACGATCTGGTGATCGCGGGTGGCGTCGAATCGATGTCCCGCGTAGCGATGGGTAGCGACGGCGGCGCAATGGCCTGTGACGCCGCCACTGCCTACGACAACTGCTACATCCCGCAGGGTGTAGCTTGCGACTTACTCGCCACCATCGGTGGCTACTCTCGTGACGACGTCGACGCCTACGCAGTTCGTTCCCAACAGCGCGCGGCAGCAGCCTGGTCAAGAGGGTATTTCGCGAAATCCGTTGTGCCCGTGCGTGATATGAACGGCATCACCATTCTCAACGGCGACGAGCACATGCGCCCCGGCGCCACCATCGCGGATCTCGCCGAGCTGGCGCCCGCTTTCGCCGACGTAGGTGAATCCGGCGGTTTCGACGCGGTCGCGATGCAGAAGTTCCCGTTCGTCGAGAAGGTCGATCACGTCCACACCAGCGGCAACAGCTCCGGGATCGTGGACGGGGCGGCGTTGGTGCTCGTCGGCTCAGAGGAGGCTGGCGCGGCGTCGAAGCTGACGCCGCGCGCCAGGGTCGCCTCGGTCGCCACCAGCGGAGCAGACCCGGTGCTGATGTTCGAGGGGCCGTTGCCAGCGGTCAATCAGGCGCTGGCCAGGGCCGGACTGACCATCGACGACATCGATGTGTTCGAGATGAACGAGGCGTTCGCGGCCGTCGCCCTGCATGTGCAGCAACACTTCGAGGTCCCTGACGACAAGTACAACGTCAACGGCGGCGCCATCGCGATGGGCCACCCGCTCGGCGCCACCGGAGCGATGCTACTTGGGATCGTGCTCGACGAGCTCGAACGCCGCGACGGCCGCTATGGACTGATCACGCTCTGCGTGGCTGGCGGCATGGGTGTGGCCACGATCATCGAAAGGGTCTGAGCGCGATGACCATTCAATGGACGAAGGACGCCGACGGCGTTGTCGTCCTCACGATGAATGCGCCGGGAGCCAGTGCCAACACGATCACCGACGACTTCCGGTCCGCGCTCGATGCAACGCTCGACCGCATCGACGCCGAACGCGACGACATCAGCGGTGTCGTGCTCACGTCGGCGAAGAAGACGTTCTTCGCCGGTATGGATCTCAAGGTGCTCGTCGAACAGGTGATGTCGTTCGAGCCTGCGGGCGTCATGAACCTGGCAACCGGGCTCAAGGCACAGCTGCGTCGGCTGGAGACCATCGGCGCGCCCGTGGTGGCTGCCATCAACGGCGCCGCACTCGGCGGTGGTCTCGAGCTCGCGCTCGCGTGTCACCACCGTATCGTCGCAGACGTTCCCGGTGTCCGGATCGGGCTGCCCGAGGTGCTGCTCGGCGTCCTGCCCGGCGGCGGTGGCGTGGTACGCACGGTTCGGATGATCGGCATCCAATCGGCGTTGACGTCGGTACTGCTCAGCGGCGAGCGGATGATGCCGACGCGGGCCAAGCAGGTCGGCATCGTCGACGAACTCGTCGTCGGAGCCGACGAACTCGTGCCGGCCGCGAAAGCGTGGATCACCGCCCACCCGGACCAACACACTCAGCCGTGGGATATGCGGGGATATCAGATTCCGGGGGGATCGCCGTCGTCCCCGTCGGTCGCGGCGAACTTATCCGCGCTCCCGGCGAATCTACACAAGCAGATCAGGACGACGCGCATGCCGGCGCCACGTGCCATCCTGGCGGCGGCACTTGAGGGCGCCCAAGTCGACTTCGACACCGCTGCATTGATCGAGTCGCGCTACTTCGTGTCCTTGGTCAAGAGCCAAGTCGCCCGCAACATGGTGCAGGCGTTCTTCTTCGACATGGAGAAGGTGCAGCGCGGCGCGGCGCGGCCCAAACAGGCCGACGGTAGCACCCTCGACACACGACCGATCCGAAGGGTTGGCGTCCTCGGCGCAGGCACTATCGGAGCCCAAATCGCCTATGCCACCGCCAAAGCGGGTATCGACGTCGTGCTCAAGGATACCAACGTCGAGAAGGCGAACAGGGGCAAGGCCTACTCGGAGGCTCTCGAGGCTGAGGCGCTGGCCGAGGGCCGCACCACCGCTCAGAAGTCCAGGGCGTTGCTCGACCGCATCACTGCCACGGCCACCGCGGCCGATCTCGCAGGCGTGGACTTCGTCGTCGAGGCCGGC
>JAJFUQ010000115.1 GCA_021372355.1 Nocardiaceae bacterium
CCGGCAGCCCCACAACTTCTTCGTTTTCAACTGGTGATGCGCCTTGCACACAGGTTGGAGGTTGCTCACGATCGTCAAACCACCCAAAGACGGGTTGTCGTGGTTGAACGGGTTGATGTGGTCGAGTTCGCAGTCGCGTGAGGGCACGGTGCACCCCGGGAAGGTGCATGTCGGGTACATGGCCCGCACCACGGCAGCGGTCAGCGCGTCGGGCTTGTATTGCAGGGCGCTGTTCGACCGCGGCGGCGTCACCAACGGCGTGTTCGGCACTTTCGCGGCCTTACGCACGCGGCCACAATCGACCAACGGCAGCGAATCACCACTACGCGGCTTCTCAGCCAAACTGGCAAGCTCAGCCAGAATTCCCTGCCACGCCGCATCACCGGCCAACTCGCGCACGAGTTCCGCGGGGATGGGCGTCCCGTCATCGAGCGTGGCCGCCCCGTTCTTCAATGCGAGCAGCGTCTTGATGTCGATGAGGATCTGCAGCAGAAACTTCCGACGCGTCGGGGCCTCGACCCCGGCTTTCGGGCAGTCCACGTCCTCGCACCGACACACCAACACGGTTTCGCCGTGCAACAGGGCCATCAACCCGTCCGCGCGCCGCTGGTTGCGCGAGCGGGTGTCTTTGGGGCAGACGGTTTCGGCGATCTCGTTGATCAACCGATCCGCCTCATGCCCCTCCAAATCCGTGATGCACGCCGACAACCACGACAGGCCATTTCCCTCCTGCCGCACGTACACGGTTCGCGACACGCGCTGGTTCACCTCCCGCGCAGCCGCAGCTTCCTCCGGGTTCACCTGGAACCACAACGCCCACAACCGGCGCCGCAACGGTCCCGGCGTCAACCGCTGTGCCAACGGCACCAAGTGTGGTTCCACCCAATCGATCGTCTCCGCGCACGCGTGACGGAACACGGACACGATCGTCGATACCGACGCGTAGTCCACAACCCCGGCTTCGAACGCCGCGTGCACGAGCGGGAGTCGGTGCCACAACTGGCCACCGGTCTCGACCAACAGATCCGCGGCCCGCTTGGAGATTCCCAACGCCACCGCGACCTCTGTTATCGCCGAGAACTGCACATCCACCGGATCGAGAGCAGTAGCGATCTGCCAGTCCCAGAACTCGTGCGCGGCGAGAGCTTTCCGGCACGCAGCAGCGTTCTCCGCCTGCGCGAGCTGGACGAGATCGTCGAGCGTCATACAGCCGGTGTCAGGGGCAATGTCGGTATCGAACACATGTACGAACATATACCTGGGGTCTGACAAGTAACGCTCTGACCAGCAGGAATGTGCAATATCAGACGCCGCGCTGATACTCCCCCGGCGTCATTCCGACGACAGCCCGAAATTCGTTGGTGAAGTGCGACTGATCGCTCCATCCGAGTTCGACGGCAAGATCTGCGAAGTCGTCCCGGCCGCGATCGATGTAGCTCATCGCGTCGTGCAAGCGGTATCGCCGGAGCACCCACTTCGGCGATACCCCGACGTAGCGCTGGAAGAGTCGCTGCAAGGTTCGCTCGGCCACACCGAAGCGCTCGACGACCGACTCGACCGTGGTCAGCGTCGGATCAGCGATGATCCCGGCGACGATCGACATCAATCGTTCGTACTGCGGGTCGGATTCGGGAACCAGAAGCTTCAGCGCATCGTCCACGATCACCGCCCGTTCGGAGTCCTCCTCCGCTGCGAGCACGCGAGCGAGCAGGTCGTCGGCACCGACCACGGCCGTCGACATCAGGTCGACCCGGTCGGTCCAGTCCGCCACGTCCATCCGGGTGAATGCGCCGAATCCGCCGGGACGGAATCTGATTCCGAACGCTCGGCCAGAACCCGTGATGTCGACGGCGAACTTTCCGGTGATGACTCCATGAATCAGCGCGGCGGGCATCTCGAAGCCGAAGCGCGCGACCGAGCCGGATTCCAGCGAAAGCGTCACCACCGGGTGCGGAACCACCCTCGACACCATCGGGAACTCGTCGCCGACATCCCATCGGACGGTCCAGTAGTACTCGATCCACGGAGCGAGCTCCGGTGCACATGGCAGTCGATCGACACGTGCGAAACGCTGGAGCCGTTGCGGCTGCACGATCCCGGATTCGGTTCCCGTTGCGGGCCAGCGCGCGTCCGGCGGCAAGGAGCGAGCCGCGGGACGTGACGGGTTTTTCCAAGACTCCACGTCACCCATGCTGGCAGGTTCGAGGCATGACAGTTCAACCGATTCCCGCCGGCTACACGAGTCTCACCCCGTTCTTCGTCTGCTCCCCCGCCGCCACCGCCGTCGACTTCTACACCAACGTCTTCGGCGGGACCGTGGTCGCTCGCAACGATCTTCCAGACGGCACGGTCGCCCATTGCGAACTGCAATTCCCGACCGGCCGAATGCAATTGGGCGATCCCGCACCTGACCACCACCTCATTGCGCCCACCGGCGACGACAACGTGAGCCGCTCGACCGTGCTCTACTGCGACGACGTCGACAAGGTCTACGCAGCCGCCGTCGAGGCCGGGGCCAAGGGCTATGGCGAACCGAGCACGTTCGTCACCGGCGATCGCTACGCCGCGATCCTCGATCCGTTCGGCCACCGCTGGGCGATCATGACGCGCGTCGAGGATGTTTCCGAAGAGGAAGCAAAGCGCCGAGTCGACGAATGGCTGGCCAGCCAGGGCTGACAATCGTGCACAATCCGTCGGAGTAACCGCGCTCACCGACGGAGGCATCGCGCTTGACGACCGCTCTGCAGCGACGCGTGGGCGCAGTGTCGGGACTGCTCGTCGCCCGCGTCTTTTCGTGCGCTAGCTGAGGAATTCCCGAAGCACCGCGATAACGCCCTGGTCAGCGTTCGACGGCGCCTGGAATTGCGCGCGTTCCAACACCGTCGGGTGCGCGTTCTCGACGGCATACGAATGCTCCGCCGCGTCGAGCATCTCGAGGTCGTTGAGGTAGTCACCGAACGCGACTGTCTGCGCCGGCGTGATCCCGAACTTCTCCTGCAGCGCCTTCACGGCGTGCCCCTTGTTCACGTCGCTCGCCATCAGGTCGATCCAATGCTCGCCCGAGACAACCACCTGATGGGTCTTCCGAAACTGATCCAGCCGAGGAGCGGTCGACGTTTCCGCATCGCCGAAGTCGTAAATCGCGATCTTGAGAATCTGATCGTCAACCGCCAGCACATCGTCGACGTGGGCGAGTTTGACGTAGTACTGATTCGCCTCGTTGAGAAAGGCTTCGTCGGTCCGCTCGACGTAGGCCGACTTCTTTCCACACACCACTACGCCGATGTCGTAATGGTCGTCGAGGCCCCGCAGCGCCATGACGACCGCGCGGACAAAGCCGGACTCGAGGGTCGTCGACATCAACTCGACGTCATCGACGACCACATATGCCCCGTTCTCGGCAATGAACGCCACACCATCTGTGACCTGCTCGAACAGTGCCGCCAAGGTCGCGTACTGGCGCCCACTCGCGGGCACGAAAAGAATCCCGCGACGACGCATTTCTTCGAGGACCGGCCAGAACTCATCCGGCACGCGGCGCTGCTCGTCGAGCAGCGTTCCATCCATGTCGGAGACGACGAGGCGAAGGTCCATTAACACACTGCATCGCGCGAAATCGCAAAACGCAAATCAACCATCTAAGCCGACGCCCGGCCGATTTCTCGATCTTGTACGAATCGTCGGCGTGTTGAACGAGTCGCAGGTCACAGATCGATTACTGTCCGAACTCGAAGGCGACCAGTGCGGCATAAGTCGGAGGCTAGTCATGCAGGAACTCAAGGTAGTGGGCATCGCGTCGGGCGGCCGCTACGTCACACTCGCAGACCCGCACTCGGGCAACGAGTTCCGCATCGCCGTCGATGACAAGCTGCGCGCCGCGGTCCGCGGTGATGTCGCATTCTTCGGTCGTACCGAGATCGAAGCCGAAGAGACGCTTCGCCCGCGCGACATCCAGGCCCGCATCCGTGCCGGCGCCTCGGTCGAGCAGGTTGCCGCCATGACCGGCATGCAGACCTACCGCATCGAGAGCTTCGCCTACCCGGTTCTCCTCGAGCGCAGCCGGGCCGCCGAATCCGCCAAGAAGGGCCACCCGATCCGCGAAGACGGCGGAATCACCAAGGGCTCCGTCGAGGCGATCGTCAAGGCCGCTTTCCGCGCACGCGGACTCGACATGGAAACCGCGACGTGGGATGCCTGGAAGGGCACCGACGGCCAGTGGGTTCTGCAGTTGCAGTGGCAGTCCGGCCGCACCAGCAACGCTGCGCACTGGAAGTGGCAGAGCGACGCACACGGCGGAACCATCACCGCTCTCGACGACATCGCTGCCGGTCTCGTCAACCCAGAGCAGAGCCGCCCGATCCGCGGACTCACCGCGGTTCGCGAGCAGGAGAAGGCCGCCGAGCCGGTGCAGGAAGCCCTCATGGCCGAAGACATGATCGTCGAGGACCTCGAGGTCTTCGAGATGCCTGAGGAAGAGACCTCCGCTCCGGCACCGATCAAGCGTTCGGCCACCAAGTCGAAGAAGAACACCCCGTCCATGCCGAGTTGGGACGAGGTTCTCCTCGGAGTCCGCAGCGCGGGCAACGAATAAGCACTTCTCAAAGGGGAGGGGCTCTGTGCGCGCGCAGGGCCTCTTCCTCGTTTCGGCGTTAAGTCAGCCGACGAGAAGTCAGGCGGAGAAAAGCGCCCACAAGACGAGCGCCATACACGCCGTCGCAACTCCCCCGGCGATCCCGTAGACGACCCATCGCGCAACCGGTCGTTCCCGGAACCGCCACACGGTCGGGGCACTGCCGCCGATGATGACGGCCAGCAACACGATCGCCAGCCAGGGACTGATTTCGATGAGCGCGGCCGCGAATGAATACATTCCGACCATTGCGAGCCCGAAGGTCAGGCCGGTGACGACCGAACCGGTCACCCAGGCCGGCGAGGGCTTCTCGAGATCGGGCGGATAGCTCACAAATCCATCCTATGGCGCTCGTAGAACGCCACAGCCGCCGCTGTTGCCACGTTCAGCGAATCCGTCCCTCGTGACATCGGGATGCGCGCGCGGACATCGCTCGCCTGCATCGCGTCGGCGGTCAGACCTGGGCCTTCCGCGCCGAGCAGCAGCGCGACCTTCTCCCCCGTCAAGGCCCGAGACAGCGGTGGCGCAGTCTTGTCGGGCGTCAGTGAAACGATCTGAAAGCCGTTGTCCCGCAGTAGTTGCAGACCGCCTGGCCAATCCGGCACCGACGCGAACGGAACCCGCAGGACATGCCCCATCGAGACGCGCACCGATCGCCGGTACAGCGGGTCCGAACATCGATCACCGAACAGCACCGCCGAAGCACCCAGCCCCGCCGCATTGCGGAAGATCGACCCGATGTTCTCGTGATCATTGACACCCTCGAGCACCGCGACCGTCGTCGCGTCGACCAATGCCTCGGCAACGGTCAGGGGTTCCGGTCGGCGCGCGACGGCAAGGACCCCGCGGTTGAGGTGGAACCCGACGATGCGCGCCATCACGTCGGCCGTGGCGCGGTAGCAGACGACGTCGAGATCCGTTAGGACACTGCGTAGTTCGCTCAGTCGACGGTCGACGCCGAGCAGTGCATGCGGCCGGAACCGGGAGGCTGCCATCCGCTCGACAACCCAGACGCCCTCGGCGACGACGAGCCCCTGCCCGCCAGGGCGATCGGGACGACGATCGGAGTTGCTGAGGTCTCGGAAATCATCGACGCGGGGGTCAGCTGGGTCCTCGATGTCGACGATATGGGCCACCGACACACGATATCGACCGGCTATCGGTTAGCCGACCGCGTACCCTGACACTGTGTCCGAGCAGGAGGTTCCCCAGATTCCGAAGCGGTTGACAGACCCGCGTCCGGTACTGGCGATCGGAACTCTGCTGTGGGCTGTCGCCACCGCAGTGGTGTGGGCCAGCGGCGATCTCTGGATGGACGCCCGGCCGACCTGTCTCATGGGTATGGCGCTCGGCGGCATCGGCTACCTCATGTTCGCCGTACAGCGCCGCAGTGCCCGCCTCGGTAAGAAGGGCGCTCAGCAGGGACTCATCGACGTCGACAAAGGTTTGTGACGCCGCCTTCGTCGACCCAGTCACGAACGCTGAACCTGCCCTCGACCGCTCCGCTGACCGCGACGATCAGCTCGTCGTGAACCACAACGGGACCGCTGGGTACGTCGATCCCACGGGCGACAGCTTCGATAACGAGCTCCGGCTCATTCCCCCAGGACGTCTTCACACCGGCTGAAACGATCTGCGCCGTGACGACATCCGACGCCAAGGGCAGATCAAGCAGGTGTGCGAGTGCACTCGCTGTCGACAATCCACTGACGACCAGCCGGGAAGCCGGCACCACGCTGGCGAACCACGGGCGATCGAGCACGATCGCTTCGTCGGCGCTGACGAGCGAACCGTCGATCGCTCGAACGCGGTCTGGAAGATGAATGTCCATGGGCTCAAGGCGCCCTTCGGACACCGCCGTCGCAAGGACGGTATGAACCCGCACGATCGCAGCAGGGTTCGGCGTGCGACTCGCATTCGCCAGCCGATCCACGAGCAGCTGCGCGAAGTCCGCATCCAGATCGTCGAGGGACGCGAGGACCGCTGGGACGACGACCGCCCCCGGGTACGGATCGAGCAGCCCGGCGAGAACCGGATCGGCGGGATCGCAGAATCTGCCGAGTGGACGGTCCCCGATCACACCGTGATTCCGTAGCCACCACGCGGTATATCCCGCACGGTCAGCCACGATCGAAGCCGTCTCCGGATCGTTCGCCAGGACCGAGATGGCTTTGTCCCACGCGGAGTCATCGATGAGATCGAGGTCGCGAACCGCGGCCAAGGTTTCTGGTTCGTCGGCGCATTGCGCCCACCACCGTTCCTCGTCCGGCAGTTCGTGATCCGGTCCGGTGGGGCTGTCGTCACGAACGACGAGGAACGACCATCCCACACCCAGCTTGCGCAACACTCCGGCGCCGAATCTGTGCACGAGGTCGTCGGCGACGGTCCCGAACGGTGAGTCTGCGCTCAGGAGCGACCGCAGCGGCGCATCCGGCAGGAGCAGTTCGTCGGCAGGCCGGCGGTCTCCTTCGTCGTCGGCGAGTTCGATGAGTCCCAGCCACGTGGGCAGTTCCTCATCGGCCACCGCCGCGGCCAACACCAGAACCACGTCGGCGACGTCTTCACCATCGAGAACCAGCTGCTCGAGCGCAGGGTCGCTCAGTAGACCAGCGGCATTGACCGGGCCGGCGCCCAGTCTCGCCAACAGCGGATGCACAGCGTCCGGGTGCACCAGGCGAGCCCAACTCACCTGAGCGAGCACCGGATCGTGGGGCAGATCGCTTGGCAGCAGAGTCGTCCGTGGTCCGGTGACGGTGCGGCCGTCGGCGAGCGGCACCGGTAGACCACCGAGCTCCTCAACTGCGACCGCATCGACAACGAGGGGTTCGACCGAGTCGTAAAGCTCTCTCCACCAAGAAGGTTCGCGATCGAGACCGGACAGTAGGTCGGCGAGGCGCGCGAGTCCGACCTCGTGCGCGCCGACTGCGCGCAGCGCCGCGAGCTGGTGGCGACCGGAAAGGTCCGCCGCGACGAGGCCGTCAACGGTATCGGCGAGGACGTCCTCGAGCTCGGTGGAAAGTCCCGGCAGCACCACTGCCCGCCCCGGCCGAACCGGGTGGTCACTGCCGACAACCGGGAGCCAAGCACTGTTCTGAAGTTGTTCGAGGGCCGCCTCTCTCAGCATCGCGTCGATGTCGCCGCGGGCGAACCCAGCGCGCGGCACGACCACCAGCCGATCCTCGGCGGGAAGTGCCGCGGCGAACTGTCCGTATCCGTCCATGAGGTGCTCGATCCGCGAGCCCGGCAGAATCCGGCGGCGATCCGGCTGGAGAGACGGCGAACCGATGACGATCACCGGAAGCGTCAGTTCCTCGTCGGAGCGCGTCGGTGCACGAAGAACGTCGGGCGCCGACGCCACTGGCCGCCCGGCGACCACGGGCAAGAGCCATCGAGCGTGTGGACCGACGAATTGCCACCACACACGGTCATCGATGACGACCTCGGTCAGGCCATTCTCGAGTGCCCGTTCCCGGCGTTCGAAGGTCTGACCGTCGATGGTGATCGCCGCGATAGTGGGCAATTCGAGAAGCACATCGAAAACCTGATCCGTGAACTGGCGCAGGAGATTTCGCGCACCGCCTCGGACGTCGCGCAACACGATCTCAGTAGCGAAGCCGCTTCGGACGGCGACCTCCGATGGCCACACGAGGCGCAGCACCGGGACCTTCGCGGCCGTGATTCCAGCGGCTGCGACCTCGCTCTTCGTCAGCGCCGCCGAGAACCGGATCGAGCCCGACGCCGAACGAATCTCGATGTCGTCGCTCACGCTCAGGACCGAGGTGAACCCGACACCGAAACGACCAACCGAATCCACGTCCTTGCGCGATGCTCGCAGCGACGCCAGCGATTCGACACCGGTTCGGTCGATCGGTTCGCCGGTATTGGCGACGTGGACGGATTCACCATCCGCCCAGACCGAAACGACGCCGGCAACGCCGGCCCGGTTCGCGGCATCGGCCGCGTTTTGGACGAGTTCGGTGAACACGCGGTCGCGGTAGCCACCGCGCACGTGGTCGGCTTCGGTGGCCGCGTCCTCGGTCAGCCGCGTCGGCGACCGTCGCCACGCATCAAGGAGTGCGGCGCGCTGCTCGGCGGTGCCGAACGGGTCACTCAGCTGGAGCTGCTTCGACCGGCGCCTCGACCGCAGCACGCGGCTCGATCACCACGAGCTCGATCGCTGCGTCGTCGTATGGCTCGAACGCCGGAGAGCCCATTCCAGTCGGCGCGACGGCGTCGCTGTGTGCGCCACAGCCGTAGCTGAAGTGGACGACATGTCCATCGGCCGACATCGAGTTGCAGCAGACGCCGAAGGCGCCGTGCAGTGCACCGGCAAGCGGGGTGAAGAATCCGCACAACCCACAGATGGACGGTGCGGACTTCGCCATGTCGGAGTTCGGGCCGTAGTCGCCGTCGTACCAACGCTGAGCAGCTTCGAGGCGACCGTATTGGCTGAGCACCTGACGGCGGCCCAGACCCGATTCGTAGGCCACCTCGTCGATCTCGGGGTCGCCGGTGGCAGCGAAGCCCGGGGCCAGGCGCGGGTCGTCGGTTGCCGGTGCGAGAAGGTCGCCCGGGGACAGGTCGCCGGGCTGGACGCGCTGATCCCACGGCAGCCATTCGGGCGCGACGAGGGCATCGGGTCCGGGCAGGAGCGCCGACTCACTAACGGTCACCACGCTCGAACCGGACGGGGCGGCCACGACGACGGCCCACTGCCAGCCGCGGTAGCCGGACATCGTGCACGCGAAGTGATGGGTGGCGGAAACCTCGTCCTCAGCGGTCACGCCAAGGTGCTCGCCTACGCCGTTGGCGCCGACGTCTGCCAATGCAGCGCGTGCGACGGCAGCACCCGACTCCAGCACGGACCAGTTCGTCGGCTCTGTCGTAGCAATGGACTCAGGAGTAGCAGCGCTCACGTCTACCCATTTTGCCGCATGAATCGTCCGGCGTAGGCGCTGGACGGCGATTCGCACCAAGTTGCTTCATCTCACGGCACACCCGCCCCAATCGCGGCGCGGGAGACATGTCCCTGTCGTCCTCGATGCGGTCATGCGCAAGAATAGGGACGTGGCTGGCCGACCCCCGGATTTCGATTCTCACGGACAGCACCCGGGCTACCACCAGTACCCGCCGTACTCGCCGGACTTCGATGGACCTGCGCGCGGACCGCAGCAACGCCCGGCGCCACCCGAAGGGCACGAGATCCCCCACGACGACCGATCCGAGCCGAACGAACCGATTCGTTCGGCCGGTCGCCCGCGCGAGGAACCGCGTGCGACTTCGGGCGACCCCCGGATGCCCAAGAAGCTGACGGTGACCCGCGTCGCCGCCTTCCGAAGCCGCGAACTCACCAACAAGGGCATCGAGTCGTTCTTCCGGGCCGCCAAGGCGGACGGTGCGGACAAGTCCGGCCTGACCGCTCTCACGTACGCCGTGATGGCGAACTTCGCGACCGACGCGGCCATGGCGGTCGCCCTCGCGAACACCCTCTTCTTCTCCGCCGCGACCGGCGAGAAGGAACCCGTCGCTCTCTTCCTTCTCATCACGCTCGCACCGTTCGCACTGATCGCGCCGCTCATCGGCCCGCTGCTCGACCGACTGCAGCATGGTCGTCGCATCGCGCTCGCGGCATCGTTCGGGGCGCGCATCCTGCTCGCCGTGATCCTGGTGTTCAAGTTCCACAGCTGGCTTCTGTACCCGGCCGCGCTCGGCATGATCATCATGAGCAAGTCGTTCTCCGTGCTCAAGAGCGCGGTCACGCCACGCGTCCTCCCGCCGGACATCGACCTCGTCCGCGTGAATTCGCGATTGACGGTCTTCGGTCTCATCGGCGGGACGATCGGTGCGGGAGCCATCGCCGCCGGGCTATCGGTTCTCGGCGGTGCCCTCGGCTTCGATCGCTCCGCCGGCGCCCTGTGGTTCGCGGTCGTCCTCGCCGCGACGGGATGCTTCCTGAGCCTGCGGATTCCGGCACACGTCGAGGTCACCGAAGGCGAAGTTCCAGCGTCGCTGAGGTACCACGGCGACCCGCAACACACCGGACCGCTGCACTTACCCGGCGGCACCGGAATCGCACCGAGCAAGCGTCGTCAGCCTTTCGGCCGGACCGTCGTCGCCGGACTCTGGGGCAACGGAACCATTCGCATCGTCACCGGATTCATCACCCTGTTCGCCGCGTTCGTCGCCAAGACGGGCGAAGGCTTCTGGGGCCAGGCGCTCGTTCTCGGTGGACTCGGCGTGGCGGCAGGTCTCGGTAACTTCGCGGGTAATGCCGCGGGAACGCGGATCAAGCTCGGCAATCCGCCCTTGACCATCGTCTACTGCGTCACCGCGGTCGCCGCCTGCTGCCTCCTGCCCGCTCTCGCGGACAATCTCGCGACCGCCGCCCTGGCAACGCTCGTCGCGTCAGGTGCCAGCGCCCTCGCAAAGGTGTCCCTGGACGCCTGCATCCAGGACGACCTGCCGAGCGAATCGATCGCCTCCGGCTTCGGCTGGTCGGAGACCGTGATGCAGTTGAGCTGGGTCATCGGCGGCGCGATCGGCGTCTTCATGCCGACGAAGTGGTGGCTCGGCTTCACTGTGATCACCGCCATCGCGGCCATCGGCAGCCTGCAGACCTTCCTCACGTACCGTGGAAGGTCGATTCTTCCCGGCCTCGGCGGTCGTCGCCCGGTGCATCCGCACCAGGAGGTCGCCGATCCCGACCGACAAGGTGGTGTCCTCTGAACGTGTCGCCCCGAACCCAGCGGATCGGCGCGCTCGTCGCAGTCGGCTTGTTGCTGCTCACGATCGTGTTCGTCGCGGTTGAGTTCTGGCTCATCCAGCGTGCACCGAAGCAGCCGCCCACGCTGACCGCCTACGCCAATGGCAAGTCGGTCGAGGTCGAGCCCACTCGCTATTGCTCGATCAAACTCGAGCACTGTGAGGACCACCCGCAGACGATCCTGCTCGTGCCGCGCGGCGGTGTGCTCCAGGTTTCCCTCCCGGCGGAGATCGCCGATGCGCCGTGGAACCTCGTCCTCGAATACATCACGCCGGACGGCGTGATCTACCACGAGCAGGTGCGGCACTTCAGCGGACCGCGCATGTCCTCGTTCACCATCCCGACGAAGAACCAACTCGTCCTCATCGAGTTGCAGCAACCCTCTGCGCTCATCGACGAGAGCGGGCTTCCGTACGCCCGCGCCTACTGGTCCCTTCGCACGCTCTGATCAGACACGGCGAGATCCGGCACAAACGAAAGAGCCGCCCACCAGTTGGTGAGCGGCTCTTCGCGTGTGGAGGACCTAGTGGTCGAGCTCGCGGGCGAGCGTGCGGAGGATTTCCGCGATTTTCTTCGAGTGCGCGCGGTCCGGGTACCGGCCCTGCTGCAGGGACGGCTGGATCGTCGACTCGAGGGTCTTGATGGTGTCCTCGATGAGGCCGTGCAAGACGTCCGCGGTGTACTTCTTCGGAGCCGGCTCCGAGCGCGGACGCTCGGTTCGCTGACTCGTCGTCACCGACGGAAGCGGATCGAGAACCTTGACGGTCAGCGCCTGCGGACCCTTACGACCAGCGGCCATCCCAAATTCGACGCGCTGGCCAGGCTTGAGACCCTCGACGCCCTTCGGCAGCGCCGACGAGCGGACGTACACGTCCTCTCCCTCGTCCTGCGAAAGGAAGCCGAAGCCCTTTTCGACGTCGTACCACTTCACCTTGCCGGTAGGCACTTGTTCACCCGTTCATTCCCGACGTTGACGACGCTGTTTGCGCCGCTCAACTGTCCACTTGCGAAAGAAATGCGTCCTGATTGTGCAACGCAGCACAGGACGCGACTGTCGGCCAGTGTACTCCGCGCGTGATCACCATGCGCAAACGCTTTTGACCTTGAACTGGCTACTCTGGAAGCCGACAATCCACACCAGATCCACGGCCGACAGGACCCCGACGATGCGACTGATTCTGAACATCATCTGGCTGGTCTTCGGAGGCTTGTGGCTGGCGCTCGGATACTTCGTCGCCGGGATCATCTGCTGCATTCTCATCATCACGATCCCGTTCGGCATCGCGTCGTTCCGGATCGGCGTCTACGCGCTGTGGCCGTTCGGCAAGAAGGTCATCGACAAGCCGGGTGCGGGGGCGGGCGCCATGCTCGGCAACATCATCTGGTTGATCTTCGCGGGCATCTGGCTGGCCATCGGCCACATCATCACCGCGATCGCGATGGCCGTCACGATCATCGGAATTCCGCTCGCCATTGCGAACATCAAATTGATTCCGGTGTCGCTCATGCCGCTGGGCAAGCAGATCGTCGACAACGACCAGGCCGTTACCTACTACGGGGCGCGAAACTAACGGGACACGCCGCCCCCATCGTGTGATCTTGGTCACACTCGATGTCGACAATGGTGGGTCGGCAATTGTTTGAAATCCGTTCGCTGCCAGCGAATTAGCAGGAAATGGTGCGGACAATTGCACATCCGCACCATTTTCTCATTATTCCCATTCGATTTATTTCGTCACTTGCGTCACAGTACCGTCGGTCGCGGTCGCACTGGTGCGACCATCCGGAATCGCCGCGCACCTCTCGTCCTGCGATTCCGGCAAGAATGAACACGCATAGGACGAGAACAAAAGACGTTGATCGACCGGCGCGGTGCGGGAAACGGAACCACCCCCATGACCGGACGATCCAAAACTTTTCGCCTGACCCGAATCTTCACCTTCCTCGGCGTGCTCATCGGCTCCACCGGTGTCGCCCTCGCCGCCACCAGCGCACATGCGGCCACCGACTCCGACTGGGACCGACTCGCCAACTGCGAGTCGAGCGGGAACTGGGCCACGAACACCGGCAACGGATTCCAAGGCGGGCTGCAATTCACGCAGTCCACCTGGAACGCGTTCGGCGGGCAGGCGTACGCACCGTCAGCGGACCAGGCCACCCGCGAGCAGCAGATCGCGGTCGCCGAAGAGGTTCTCGCGGGTCAGGGCTGGGGCGCTTGGCCCACGTGCTCGCAGAAGCTCGGACTCAACAGTCCGGCGACCCCTCGCCCGGCACCCATCGGTCCGTCCGCACCGTCCGCCGCGCCGACCGAAGCAGAGGTCTTGGTCTCGAAGCAGACCGCCGACCTCGCTACCTCGGTTACCCAAGAGGCCGCACCGGAATTGACGGGTGAAGCTGTCCAGGCCTCACAAACCGTTGCCAGCACGGCGGCGGACAGCGGCATGCTCGACGAACTCGCCCAGATGATCGTCAAACTCCGGCCCATGGTCCGCCAGGCGCTCGCCGAGGTCTTCGGCTCCTGAGATCCCGCGCGCCCAATCCCGCACATGACGAAAGCCCCACCGCCGCATTCGGCAGTGGGGCTTTCGGGAAGCGATTACTTGTTGATGACCGTCACGGGGTGACGATACGGAAGTGATTCGACCGGCACCGGGAAGGTCGTGTCCTCACCGAACGGCGAAAGACCTCCAGCACGGTTCGAGGCGAGCTCACTGATGGCGTGCTCGCCATCCGGCACCGCCGGCCAACCGTTGTCTACGTAAGGCTTAGTAGTTTTGTTCACCACGATGCCTATTGTGTCACCTGCCCCCGCCGGTTCGTAGTCGAACTCTCAAGGGCATATCTCACAAATCCCATCCGACGTCCCTGGCACCAGATCACCGACCAACTTCGTCGGCGGCGTCGCCGATACAACCCCGGTATCGGACTCCGCTGCCTCCTTGCTGGACCGGGGATCTGATCACCAGGGCCATTCGGCCGGATTTGTTCGACACGCCCTAGGCTTGTTGGTGATGAGCACCACGATCCCCTCCACCGGCGACGATTCAGGCACGCTCACGGCGTGGCTGACGTCCCGCCCGGACCCGGAAATCGTGGAACTCGTTCGCGCACGGCCGGATCTGGTGATGCCGGCACCGCCGAACCTGCGCATTCTGGCGAGCCGGGCCGAGCAACGGCATTCGGTGCTTCGGGCCGCCGATGAGCTGAGCCTGCTGGCGCTGATGATCATCGACGTGCTGGCTCTCGAGCAGGCGGCGACCTATCCCGTGCCGCGGTCACGGATCTACGACCTGGTCGGTAATCGGGCCACCCGCCGGGCGGTCGACGCTGCGCTCGCCGACCTCATCCGGCTTGCGCTGGTCTACGGCAACAGCGAACTCCGTCTGGTTTCCAACGCGACGGCCGCACTCCCCTGGCCGGTCGGCGAAGGCATCGAGTCAGAGACCGAGCTGTCGGCGTCGGAGATCGACGCTGCGCTTTCCGAACTGACTCCCGCCGAACGCACGGTCCTCGAGCGGCTGGCGTATTCGGTTCCCGTTGGACGTACGCGAGACGCCGGCGAGGACGCGCCGACGGATCGGCCCATCCCGCGGCTCATCGCCTTGCGACTGCTCCGACGGGTCGATGAGGAGACGGTCCTGCTGCCCGTCGGAGTCGGCCAGGCGGTACGCGGTGAGCCGGTCACCCCGAAGGGGTCGCTCGCACATCCGACGATCCCGACCACCAAGCACACACCGACGGATGTGGCAGCCGGTGCCGCTGCGGTCGCGATCGACGTGATCCGCCACTGCACCGGAGTCATCGACGAACTCGGTCGCAATCCGGCGCTCGCGCTGCGGGGCGGCGGCCTGGGTGTTCGCGAACTTCGTCGCGTCGCGAAGGTATTGAGCCTCGAAGAGGCCCAGGTCAGCCTCCTCGTCGAGGTGCTGTCGGCGGCTGGTCTCATCGCTTCGGGGATGTCGGACTCGGTGGGCGACGTCGACGAACTGTGGGTCCCGACAGTGGCCGCCGACGGCTGGCTCGACTCCGAGCCCGCGCGGCAGTGGTCGGTGCTGGCGACCACGTGGCTGCAGATGCCGCGGCGGCCGTGGCTCATCGGCCTGCGCGATGCGAACGGGAAGCCGTTGCCCGCGTTGTCGAGCGACCTGTTCAGCGCGTTCGCCGCGCGGGACCGCCGGATTGTGCTCGACGTCCTGGCAAACCTCGAAAGCGGTTCCGGTGCTGCCGCCCGGGACGTCGCCCGGATGCTCGCGTGGCAACGTCCCCGCTGGTCGACGCGCTTCAGCGAGGACGCCGTCGCGCATACGCTGCGCGAGGCGAACGAACTCGGCCTCACCAGCCGCGGTGCGCTGACGCCGGCCGCGCGCGCACTTCTGCACGGCGGTGAAGCCGAATCCGAGATGGCCGCGGCGCTGCCGAAGCCGGTCGATTACATCCTCGTTCAAGCCGACCTGACCGTCATTGCGCCGGGTCCGCTGACGCGCGACCTCCACGATCGAATGAATGCCGTGGGCGATGTCGAATCGGCCGGTGGCGGACTCGTCTATCGCATCAGCAGCGAGTCGGTCCGCCGCGCTCTCGACAGCGGACTGACCGCGGCCGATCTCCACTCGCTGTTTTCCGTGCACTCGAAAACGCCCGTGCCGCAATCACTCACGTACCTGATCGACGATGTCTCGCGCCGGCACGGACAGCTGCGAGTCGGCATTGCGCAGTCGTTCATCCGTTGCGACGACCCACAACTGGTGGCGCAGGTGCTGGCGACGCCGGCCGCCGACACGTTGATGCTGCGCGCCCTCGCACCGACCGTCATCATTTCGCAGGCTCCGATGCGCGAGGTTCTCTCGTCGCTGCGCGCACTGGGATTCGTTCCCGCCGGCGAGGACGCGACGGGTACCGTCCTCGATCTGCGCGCGCGTGGCGCGCGGCTTCCGGCCCGTCCGCAGGAGCCCCTCCGCGGTCCGCATCTGCCGAGCGACGAACAGCTGAAAATGCTCATCGAAGACCTGCGAGCGACCGACAAAGCGGCGGCGGCGATCAAGTCCGGGCTGGTCAAGGTGGATGGAACGCGCGCGACGGGCGCGGCCACCATGGCCCTTCTCCAACTGGCCGTCAAGACCCGCCGCACGGTGAGCGTCGGCTACATCGACGCAGCGGGTATAGCCACCCAACGGATCGTCGAACCGGTCGCGATCGGCGGCGGGACATTCGATGCCCGGGACCCCGGATCGGACACGTTGCGGCACTTCACGCTGCATCGCATCTCGTCGGTCGCGTTCGTCGCCGGAATCTGACCTGGCGCGACGTGAACTTGAATGGTGACAGTCCGTGCGTTCTTCCGCACAATGGTGGTTTGCCCCGCGGTCTTTTGCACTGCCGAAATAGTTTGAAGGTGAAAGCGTGGCCGACGGACCACTGATCGTCCAGAGCGACAAGACTCTGCTGCTCGAGGTCGATCACCCGCTGGCCAACGACGCGCGGCAGGCGATAGCACCGTTCGCCGAGCTCGAGCGCGCTCCGGAGCATGTCCATACCTATCGCGTGACGCCGCTGGCCCTGTGGAACGCTCGCGCCGCCGGTCATGACGCCGAACAGGTCGTCGACGCGCTCGTTCGGTATTCACGATTCGTCGTCCCGCAGGCGCTGCTCGTCGACGTCGTCGACACGATGGCGCGGTATGGCCGCTTGCAGCTGATGAAGAGCCCCGTGCACGGTCTCACGCTCGTCAGCCTCGACCGCGCAGTCCTCGAAGAGGTGCTGCGCAACAACAAGATCAACCCCATGCTCGGCGCGCGCATCGACGACGACACCGTCGTCGTACACCCGAGCGAGCGCGGTCGCCTCAAGCAGATGCTGCTCAAGATCGGCTGGCCCGCCGAGGACCTCGCGGGATACGTAGACGGCGAAGCGCACCCCATCGCGCTAGATTTCGGCACCAACGAATGGCACCTGCGCGACTATCAGGAGATGGCGGCTGACTCGTTCTGGGCCGGCGGTTCGGGCGTCATCGTGCTGCCGTGTGGCGCGGGTAAGACGATGGTCGGCGCGGCGGCGATGGCTAAGGCCCAGGCCACGACGCTGATCCTCGTCACGAACACGGTCGCCGGTCGCCAGTGGAAGCGCGAGCTACTCGCCCGCACGACGCTCACCGAGGAGGAAATCGGCGAGTACTCGGGTGAGAAGAAAGAGATCCGCCCGGTCACGATCGCGACGTACCAGGTCATCACGCGGCGGACCAAGGGCGAGTACCGTCACCTCGAGCTGTTCGACTCGCGCGACTGGGGCCTGGTCATCTACGACGAGGTGCACCTGCTGCCGGCGCCCGTTTTCCGGATGACCGCCGACCTACAGTCGCGGCGTCGGCTCGGCCTCACCGCGACGCTGGTTCGCGAAGACGGGCGCGAGGGTGACGTGTTCTCGCTCATCGGCCCCAAGCGCTACGACGCCCCGTGGAAGGACATCGAGGCCCAGGGCTGGATCGCCCCGGCCGAGTGCATCGAGGTCCGCGTGACGCTGACCGACAACGAGCGCATGCAGTACGCGGTGTCCGAGCCCGAGGAACGGTACAAAGTCTGTTCGACCGCTCGGACCAAGATCGCGGTCGTCGAGTCGATTCTGGCCCGCCACAAGGACGCGCCCGCGCTCGTGATCGGCGCGTACCTCGACCAGCTCGAAGAACTCGGCGCACACCTCAACGCACCGATCATCCAGGGTTCCACCCGGACCAAGGAGCGGGAGGCTCTGTTCGACGCGTTCCGGCGCGGTGAGATCGGCGTGCTCGTGGTGAGCAAGGTCGCCAACTTCTCCATCGACCTGCCCGAAGCATCCGTTGCCATCCAGGTGTCCGGAACCTTCGGCTCCCGGCAGGAGGAAGCTCAGCGACTCGGGCGTCTCCTGCGACCGAAACAGGACGGCGGTCAGGCACACTTCTACTCAGTCGTCTCACGCGACACGCTCGACACCGAATACGCCGCACATAGGCAGCGCTTCCTTGCCGAACAGGGTTACGCATACCGCATCACCGATGCTGACGACCTACTCGGTCCCGCGATCGGCTAGGACGCACCGAATGGAACGGAATCATCGGGCATGACCATCCCAGGAACATGATGCAGATGCATGCTACGAATGAAGGTATGCGCCGGTTCGAGTTCGCGGTCGATCGCGCTCATCTGAGTACTGCCAACGAAATCGTCGTTCACGCACGCCGTTTCCGGATCGCGGCCTGGGGATCGAGCGTGGTCTTCGCATTCGGCGCCGCAGTGCTTCTCGTGCTGCGGCATCCGTGGTCGTACATCCTCGGTGGCGTCCTGATCCTGATCTCGGTGACCGCGCTCTGGGTCGGTTTGCGGGCGCCACGGCGAGCCAAGCGAGTCAACGAGTTGTATCGGGCGGGAGTCCTGGTTCCCGCCATCGTCGCGGAGGTCCGGCCACGTGGCGCGGTTCTGCTCGCCCTCGTCGACATCTCGAAGCCCAACGCGACTCAGGCCCAGATGGCGCTCGTGACGCGCCGAGTGCAGACACTGCCCGGGCATGCGATCACGGTTGGCGAACGCGTTCCCGCGGTGCCCGACCTCAGCGATCGGCATCACGGCGACGACCACACCTGGCAGGTCGCGTCCGTTCTTCCCCTCGCGTGGGGAACGCCGGATTCGGACGTGATCGCCGCGGCGACCTCGGCGATCACGGAATCCGAATGGGAGAGCCTCGAAGCCCGCGTGGCCGCGTGGCGTCAGCTGCACCCCACCGGCACCCAGCACATCATCAGCTGATCGCCGCTCCGCAACCCGGAGCCGGAACTGCCGCGAACCGATCTTTTGTCCACGAGATCAGGTCCGAAACCGCAGGCGAGTCCGCTGCGACGAGGCTCACGTGGCCCAATAAGGGGTACGAGCGGTAGTCGATCACTGTTCCGGAAGCACATTGCTTTACCAGGTAATCCATTTGCGACGCTGGCGGTATGACTGTGTCGCTCATCCCCTGCGCCAACAACACGGGCACCGAAATCCTCTTCGCTGGAATATTTTCGGTCGTTCGCTTGCCCAACGGCCCAGTTTGCGGATCGCGCACCCAGACCTGCCGATTGATCATCGACGACACCGCTGCCGACACGAGGATGCCCAGTTCATCGGCACATCGCACTGCAATTCCGCGCACCGGAACTTCGAGAACTGGACGCACGTAATCAGCGAGTCGGACGTCCGGATAGTTCGCAGCGTACGACGCGATGAGATAGGCGCCGGTCGTAACGCCCGCAGGTTCTGACTGCAAGTGACCGATAATTTTGGGTAGATCAGCGGCGGGAGCCATCGCTCCGACACCGACGACGTCGACTTCGGACGCATACGTAGGGGCGAGGATTCCAGCCCAGAGCGCTGCGTGACCGCCCTGCGAATGACCCCAAAGCACAGTCGACTGAGACAACTCGATCCCGGCGATCTGGTGCGCGGCCCGGACAGCATCCAGGACCGCACGCCCCTCTCCCTGCCCGATCAAGAACGGGCTCGGTCCCTCAGTTCCTAGTCCGATGTAATCCGGTGCAACGACCGCCCACCCGTTAGCGATCGCATCGTTCGCAGGTGCACCGTACATATCGAACGACGCGTTCAGCGATGGGGCACATCCACGCGCTATCCCGGTCGTGCCGTGCGCCCACGCGACGACCGGGACTTTCGGGCCGGCGTTCAGCGGAACAACTACGAGGGCACTGCCGAGCGCTGGTGAGCCTTCGTCCCGGCTGGTGACGTACAGAATTCGCCACGCGTGACTACCCGCAGGTACCGAACCAGCCCACTCTTGTGCCTTGAGGAGAGTGCCGGCGGCTCCGGATATCGACCGCGCGTCGTAAAACGAGTCAGGGTGACGCGTTTGGACCTGAAGTAACGTACTCACCACAGCGAGAATGACCGTGGACGCTAACGCCAACGTCGGCAGCCAGAGCTGCCTCAGACGTGCAAAGCGTGGCGGCACCGGGTGCCGCCACGGCTTCGACTCGTCGTGAAAGGCGAAGAGGAGCAATGCCCATCCGCTGATCGCAATCCACAACGCCACGACCTCGGCGATGACAATCAAAGTGATGCCGGGCCAAATGAGCGCCAACAAACCGAGGATGACGCCGGTTATGCCGAAAGCCCCGGCCTCAAAACGGGAGATTGGAGCACCTCGGAACGAGCTGAGCAGCCGGATCACGCCGTTGACGATGAGCGCGATGCCGACCACGAGCGCAAGTGCCCTGGCGGTGATACTCGGAATGAGAATGACAACCGCCGCCGAGAGAACCCACACGACGAGCCGGAGCATCGGCGCGAACCGATGATGGTCGCGCAGAGGAAAGAGCTCCCCAAGCGCGAGCACGAAGAAGCCGCCGGCCACGAGAACGACGAGGAGCTCCAACGACGCGAATGGCTCGACGAGAAGTGCCGCACCAAGGACCAGGAGCACCGCACCACCGAGCGCGGCCAGCCATTTCATGTGCCCGATGCTACGGACTCCAGGCTGATCCGGTACCGCAAGCGGAGTGGGACTAAGTTGTCACGACATGAGCGGTTTGCTGTCCACCTCACGAACGGTCGAGCGGTTGCGCCCGTTCGCGACCACGATCTTCGCCGAGATGACGGAGTTGGCGGTTCGCCATGGCGCGGTGAATCTCGGCCAGGGATTCCCCGACGACGACGGACCCGCGGAGATGCTGCGCCAGGCCCAACAGGCGATCGCGAGCGGCCTCAACCAGTACCCACCGGGGCGCGGCATGCCGGTCCTGCGCAACGCGATCGCCCGCGACCGGGAACTCCGGTACGGCCAGGTCCACGACCCGGAGGCCGGTGTCCTCGTGACGGTCGGCGCCACCGAGGCGATCTCGGCAGCGATCCTCGGCCTCGTCGAACCGGGCGATGAAGTCCTGCTCATCGAGCCGTATTACGACTCCTACGCAGCCTCCGTAGCGCTCGCCGGCGCGGTCCGGCGGACAGTTCCGCTGGTTCGCGACGGCGACGGATTCGCGCTCGATCTCGATGCCTTGCGTCGCGCGCCTGGTCCGCGCACCCGCATGATCATCGTGAACAGCCCGCACAATCCGACCGGAACCGTCCTCAGCAGAGACGAACTGATGGCGATCGCCGACGTCGCGAAGGAACATGACCTCGTCGTGGTCGCCGACGAGGTCTACGAGCATCTGACCTTCGGCGAACGTCCGCACCTGTCGATCGCGTCGCTGCCCGACATGAACGAGCGGACCGTCGTCATCTCCAGCGCGGCCAAGACCTTCAACGTCACCGGGTGGAAGACGGGCTGGGCGTGCGGTCCGGAATCGCTCATCGACGCGGTCCGCGCGGCCAAGCAGTTCATGACATTCGTCGGCGGCGGACCGTTCCAGCCCGCGGTCGCGTATGCGCTCGAACATGAACAGGAGTGGATCAAGACCTCGCGCGATTCGTTCGATGCCCGGCGCCGACTGTTGAATTCCACGCTCGTCGATCTCGGACTCGACGTGACGCGTTGCGACGGAAGCTATTTCATCTGTGCCGACGTCACGTCGCTCGGTGCGGACGATGCGTTCGCCTTCTGCCGGGAACTACCCGGACGGATCGGCGTCGCCGCGGTGCCGGTCAGCGCCTTCACCGACCACACCGAACCGTGGCAAAGCTTCGTTCGATTCACGTTCTGCAAATCGGTCGAAACGATGCAGGAAGGCGTTGCGCGACTCGCTAAGCTGAGATAGCTTCGAACATGTGTTCGCATCGCTTCAGGACAGCTTGTTCGATTGTTCCGAGCCATCCGTTCCCGAATTACCGGGTCGTCTTCGGCGCACCGTCCTGACCGACGGTGCCTGGGTCGACCATCTGCCGGGCTGGATGGGCGGCTCGGCGCAACTGTTCGACGCCCTCTCCGAAACCGTGCCGTGGCGGGCAGAAAGCCGCCCGATGTACGACAAGGTGGTTGCCGTACCGCGGCTGACCTGTTTCTACGACGAGAACGACCCGCTCCCCGACCCTGCGTTGACCGATGCCCGCGACGCGCTCAATCGCTACTACCTCGATGAACTCGGCGAGCCGCTCCGCACGGCGGGGCTTTGTCTCTACCGCGACGGCAACGACAGCGTCGCGTGGCACGGCGACACGATCGGTCGCGGGAAGCTCGAAGACACGATGGTCGCCATCGTGTCTTTCGGAACCTCGCGTCCGTTGCTCCTACGGCCACGCGGTGGCGGTGCGTCGCTGCGATTCCACCTCGGCCATGGCGACCTGCTCGTGATGGGCGGCTCGTGCCAGCGGACGTGGGAACACGCCGTCCCCAAGATCAGCGGCGTCACCGGGCCCCGCATCAGCGTCCAGTTCCGGCCGCGGGGAGTTCGTTAGGGGCGTGCCTCTAGGCCAGCAGTCCGTTGAACGAGAACTTCACACTCGTCAGCGACTCGGACAGGTTCCACAGCTCGCGGGCGATCAACGGGTCACGCGACGCACGCGTCGACTTCGCCGGCCCCGGACTGCCTCGCATACCGAAGAACCCCTGCGGGCCGATGTAGTCCCCGCCCGCAATATCCGGCTCGGTCGCAGCGAACAGCAGCGGCAACGCACCCGCGCGGACGTTCTGGGCGACGATCATGTTGCCAAGTGCCATCACGCGATCCTGAATCGACTCCGTGTGGTGCTGCAGGCCGGTCGCGGTATAGCCGGGGTGTGCGGCGACCGATCGAACCTTCGAACCCGCATTGGTCAGGCGGCGCTGCAACTCGTAGGCGAACATCAGGTTCGCGAGCTTGGACTGCGCGTAGGCGAGCCAGCGGTTGTACGGCCGCACCCGCCAGTTGAGATCGTCGAGGTCGATCGAACCGTAGGAATGGAACGAGCTCGACACCGTGACGACCCGATCGCGCACGCATTCCAGCAGCTGACCGGTCAGGGCGAAGTGCCCGAGGTGATTGGTGCCGATCTGCAGTTCGAAGCCATCGCTGGTGCGACCGAACGGCACGGCCATGACCCCGGCGTTGTTGATGAGAACGTCGATCTCGTCGATCGAGCTGGCGAACGCGGAGATCGATTCGAGGCTGGTCAGGTCAAGTTTCCGGACATCGGCGTTCGACCCGATCTGGCGGGCGACCTCCTCGCCGGCATCCAGATCGCGAACCGCCAAGATCACCTGAGCCCCGCTGCGCCCCAATGCTCGCGCAGTGGCTTCACCAAGACCACTGGTGGCGCCGGTGACAACGAACGTTCGGCCGCGCTGGGCGGCGACGCTCCGCTCGCTCCAACTCGTCACGGCGATAGCTTACGACGGGGTAAGAATGGCCTTCGAGGCACACCTCGCGACGCTGTGAATCGCGGTATCGTCAGCGGAAGTTCGCCTGCCAGGGTGCGTAACTAGGAGTTGTCGTTGCCAACATCACGCGGTACAGCCCGAATGGCAGCGTTCCTGGTGCTCGCGCTCTTCGCCGGGTTGATCAGCGCGTGCAGTGGGCCCGCGGTGGTCGTGCGAGTGGCACACTCCCGCGGTGAAACCCGCGTCCCCCTCGGGCCGACACGCATCGTCGCTCTCGGGCGCCAGTGGATCGACACGATGAGCGCGCTCGGGGTCGCCCCGATCGGCTACCTCGACGACTTCTCCACCATCGCCGGCGAGCCCGCGCCCTGGCCGGTCAAGGTCCCGGACAGTGCGGCGGTCATCGATCCGGGCGGCGATCTCGCCGCGCAGATCAGTGCACTGAAACCGGATTTGATCCTCGCTTCGAGCTACGCGTCGAGTGAGGCCGACTTCGATGCGATGTCGCGGATCGCGCCGACCCTGCCCAATCTCACCACCGTCGGCGCCGACTCCTGGAGTGCTCAACTCGACATCCTGGGCAAGATCGTGGACAAGCAGCAGCAGGCCCAAGACCTCATCGCCGGATTCAAGGAGCGCGTCGCAGACATCGCTGCGAAGTACCCGCACCTCGAGGGTGAGACGTTCCTCAAGGTCTCCGTGGACTCGCCGACGACGCTGTCGGTGCTGGCCTCGGGCGCTGATTCGCCGACCCGCCTTCTCGGAATGACCCGCCCCAAGCAGTTCGAGGAAACGCTGGAAAAGACGTACAGCGTCAGCTTGCCGTTCAGCCGGCTCAAGGAACTCAACTCCGACGTCCTGTTCATCATGGGCACGGCCGACCTGCAGACGGCCTTCCGGGAAGCGGAGGGTTACGACAACCTGCTCGCGGTGAAGCGCGACACGATCCTGTTCCTAGACCCGGTTATGAGCCTCGCCGTCAACCGGCCGTCGATCCTTTCCCTCCCCTACGTGCTCACGCAGACCGATGCGCTTTTCGCTCGCGCGGACGCGTTCGCCGCACCGCTGGCAACCGGTTCCACAGATTCGCCGACGACAGAACCTGAGCGGTAACGACCAACTTCCGGACCACGAGTCGTGTTGGCAGCAAAATGGATTCCATGACAACGCACGTTGTGCTCGCGGACACCACCACTGCAGTCGAGAGGAAACTCATCGAACAGTGGCTCGCACACGGCGGCGTCGAGGGTGCCACCCGCAAGCCGACCTTGGTGTCGCTCGATATCAACGACATCGAGTCGAAGCTGCTGTTCCGCACCGATGACCCGTTGGTCCTGCCGGTTCAGGTGCTGTGGCTGCCTCCGGAGCGCGATGGCGTGCGACGGTCCCAGCTGCGAGATCTGGTGACCTTCACGAATCCGCGCAACCCGAACCGGCTGGCCCAACGGTGGATCGTCAAGAACGCGCCGGACCGGCACCGGATCCTGACGGGTGAGCCCGCCCGGCTGAGCGAACTCAAGGCTCGCAACGCCAAGGCCGGCGGAGCGATGGACTCCGATTCGCAAGCGCGGTTCATCAAGCGCAGTGCCGTCCGCGCGCTTCTGCGCGCCGAGCGGTCAGTGATCGGCGACCGCTACAAGGTCCCCCGCCTCGTCGCCGAGGAAATCCTCGACTCCCCCACATTCCAAAAAGAGCTGAAGCGGCTGGCCGTCGAACTCGGCATGAGTCCAGCCGAGGTGAACCAGCGCGCCGAGGAGAACCTCCGCGAGCTCGTTGCCGTTCAGTCGCGGCTGCTGACCGACCTGTTCACACAGGCGATGGGCCAGATTCACAAGCGTGCCTACCACCCGGACGTCGACGAGGCGGGGCTGCGCAAGCTGCAGGAATTGAACCGCAGGTACCCGCTCGTCTTCCTCCCGTCGCACCGCAGCTACGTCGATCCGTTCGTTCTGGGCGAAGCGCTCGCGACGCACGAATTTCCGCCGAACCACGTCATGGGTGGCGCGAACCTGAACTTCTGGCCGATGGGACCGATTGCGCGCCGCACCGGAACGGTGTTCATACGACGCAGCTTCGGAAACGACATGATCTACCGGACCGTCATGGAGGAGTACTTCGCGTATCTGCTGTCCAAGCGGTTCAACCTCGAGTGGTACATGGAGGGTGGTCGTACGCGCACAGGCAAACTACGACCGCCCAAGTACGGCCTTCTCAACTATGTCGCCGATGCGGTGCGTGAAGGTCGTGCCGAAGACGCGATGATCGTCCCCGTCTCGATCACCTACGAGCGTCTCAACGAGCTCGGCGCGATCGCCGATGAGCAGACCGGCGGTCAGAAGCAGTCCGAGGGCCTTGCGTGGATGGCTCGCTACATCCGTAGTCAGCAGCAGTCCACCGGGCACGTCTACATCCGGTTCGGCGCGCCGATGTCGGCTCTGGACCGACTGGCCGCGCACGGCGACTTGAAGGCTCGCGCCCGTAAGGGTGAAGACGTTGGCGAGATAACGGACGAGGCGGACAGCGCGGCGTTCCGGATGGCCGTTCAGAAGCTGGCGTTCGAGACCGCCGTCGGCATCAACGCCGTCACCCCGATTTCGGCGAACGCCCTGGTCACACTTGCTCTATTAGGTGTCAACCGCGCGCTCACGATCAGCGAAGTCGAGAACGTCATCGCACCCGTTCGCGCCTACATCAAGCAGCGGAACATCCCCGGGGGCGGACTCGAAGCCCTGGCCACCCGATCCGGCCTCATCGGCGTTCTCACCCGCCTCGAGCTCGCCAAGGTCGTCACCGGTTACACCGGCGGTGTCGAGGCGGTCTACACGATCGAGCCCGGTCAGCACCTGGTCGCGGCGTTCTATCGCAACAATGCCATCCACTGGTTCGTCATCCGCGCGATCCTCGAGCTGGCCATCATGCGGGTTTTCGAGGACAACACCGAAGACGCCTACATGGGCACCTGGGAAGAAGCGTTGCGACTGCGCGACCTGCTGAAGTTCGAATTCTTCTTCGCCGACCGCAAGACCTTCCGCGCCGAACTCGAAGCGGAACTGAACCTCGTCGACCCGGGCTGGACGCCGGAGAGTCTCAGCGGCCCGGACCTCCGGAAGAAGCTGCGGGACACCGGCTTCATGACCGCCCATCGCACGCTGCGCTCGTTCTTCGACGCACAACTCGTGGTGGCGGAGCGGCTCGTCGCGACTCCGGTCGACCAGACCATCGACAAGCCCGAGTTCATGGACGAGTGCGTCAACGTGGGTCGTCAGATGTTGCTGCAGAACCGGATTCACAGCACCGAGTCGGTGTCGTCGGAGTTGTTCACGACGGCGTTGAAACTCGCCGACAACCGGGGCCTCGTTGCACCCGGCGCCAACGACCTGCATTCGCGCCGCCGTGCCTTTGCGTCCGAACTACGCGAGATCACGGCCCGACTCAATCGGGTCCAGGCTCTCGACGCGTCGAACCTCAAGCCGCTCGACGACTAGGAAATGTGTCCCGCTGTCGCGGCAGCATGCTCCGCCACGTTCTTGGCGAAGCTCGCGGCCGTCGGGCTCTCGAACTCGTAGCCGACAAAGGGCTCGTCGCCGACGACCCAGGCGTCGTGACCGGGCTCGATCGTGTACGCATTTCCCGCGTTGATGTCGGCTTCGGTGCCGTCGTCGTGGACGACGTGCATCTGTCCAGAGATCGCGACTCCGAAGTGCTTCGCCTGGCAGCTGTCGCCGCCCACTACCGGCTTGATGCACTCCGACCATTTCCACCCGGGCTGCGCGGTCAGTCGGGCGGCCTTCTGACCGTTGAGGTCGACGACGTCGACCCGTGTCTTGTCTGGAGTGCGCGTTTCGTCGGGGCTGTCGAAACTGCCTGTCTTTACGCCTGCCATGACATTCTCCTCACCAATAATCGCGATACCGATCTGGTACCCACTGTCGATCGTCGTCCGGTCGCCAGGACTCCGAAAGGCTTGGAGTCAGGTCGTCACAGATCCGTCAGGACCGCTAGGTTCGGAGCATGACGAAGCCCCATCCCCCGCTGCGAAACGGGTTGAATGCGGTCTCGATGCGGCTGCCGGCGGGTACTTTTTCGACGGTCGCCGAATACTTCGTCAGCAGGTTCGGCGAGCCGGCGATGGACGCAGTGACCAGCGGAGACGTGCTCGACGACAGGCTGGCTCCGGTCGACCTCACCACTCCATATCGAGCGAATTCGACGATCTGGGTCTATCGCGAGCCCGCAGCGGAGTTTCCGGTCCCATTCGACGTCGAGATCCTGCACCGCGATGACGATCTGGTCGTCGTCGACAAACCGCACTTCCTTGCGACGATGCCGCGTGGACGCCACGTGACCGAATCCGTGCTCGTCCGTCTGCGCAGACTGCCCGGGCTCGAAGAATGCTCCCCCGCGCACCGCCTCGACCGCCTGACCGCGGGCGTGCTCATCTGCACGGCACGGCCCCAGGTGCGCGGCGCGTACCAGGAACTCTTCGCATCGGGCCAGGCGGAGAAGGTATACGAGGCCATCGCCGAGCGCTGCGACGCGGAATTCCCGGTCACCCGTAAGAGCCGGATCGTGAAGGAACGCGGCATCCTGCAAGCTCGCGAGATCGCGGGCGAACCCAACAGCGAAACGACCGTGTCGAAGGTCGAGACCCGCGGCGATTTCGCCCGGTACGAATGCCGTCCGATAACCGGGAAGACGCACCAGATTCGGGTGCACCTCAATGCGCTCGGCATTCCGATCGTCGGCGATCCGCTCTACCCCGATGTACTGCCGGACGCGGCTCCGGATTTCACCAATCCGCTTCGGCTACTGGCGAAGTCGATCGCCTTCCGCGATCCGCTGACCGGCGATCACCGCGTGTTTCGCAGCCGACGAACGCTCGACTGGCCGGATCAGGCGAACTCGAAGTAACCAACCCAGCGGTCGACGAGCGCGGCCTCGACCTCTTCGACGGTGGGCATCCGGTCGACGTTCACCTTCAGCGCGATGTACTGGGCCTTCTTGTAGCCGAGCTGCTCGAGGATCGCGTGGAACACCTTCGCCATCTCCATGCGGTCTTCGACGACGGTGACGTGGGCGCGCTGAACGCCGTCGCCGGTCGTGACGTCGACATCGGCGCCGCCCCGCAGGTTGTAGCGCCACTGCGCGCCGAGGCTGGCCACGGTTCGACCGTTCACTTCGTGCCGGCCGATGAGGACGTCGTACTTCTTGCCGGACTTACGCCCGACGACGTGCACGATCATGAAGTTCTTGCCGACCTTGCGCCGCAGCGGCGACTTCAACAGGAGTGTGATGACCTTGGTGGCGACCGCCTTCATTCGGTCCGGCGGAAAGAACGGTTCAACCGCCGGCGTCTCGGTGCTCATGGCGGCGAATCTAGCACCGAGCTATTCGGAAGGATGCCGATCCGCGTCGTACCGCGGTCGCTCCGGCGCCCGCCGCCGGCGAGGTGCCCCGCGCAGCGCCCGGCTGACCCCGGAGATGGTGCCGTAGACGCCGTCCGCGATCGTGTCGTGGATTTCGTGGACCACCCTGGTAACCGGCGCGGTCGCAGGAATCGCCTCGAGGATGCCGAACGGAATATTGGCGATCGCATGGTGGGCCTGCTGGACGATCGAGTTCGTGACCTCGACGCTCACCGTCGTCACTTCGAGCGTCTCCAGGGCTGCCGCCATCCGCGCGTTCTCGGCGATGATCGCCCGCAGTCGTCGAATCTCGGCCGTCGTGCGGGCGGCCTGCGCGCGCTGCTGGACCACTGCGCGACCGCCGACGCCCGTGAGTACCAGCGCAACGAGGGTGAAGATCCAGCTAGCGGACATGAATCTTCACGTCCGCTTCGACGCCATGTCCGGCGAGTTGCTCGCGCAAGATCCCGGCGGCCTTGGCGTACACGATCTGACTGAGCAAGTTCGGCGCAACGGCCCCGGCGACCGTTGCCATCTGGTTCTCCGAGGCCGCCAACTCGTTCGGGTTGAGGATCTCGATGGTGATGAACCGGCCCCGCCCCGGCAGCGCCGAGGCATCGGGACTCCGGACGGCTTCGGCGCGCAGCGGAGCGACCGCCGCTTCGAGCTTGGCGTTCTGCTGACGGATCTTCATCGTCTGGGCGACGAGCACCGCCAGCAGAACGGCGATACCGACCAACACGATGAGGTGCACGATCTCCACCTCATCAGCGTAGGCCTAGTGGGACCCGAGGTCCCTGGCGAATTACTTCAGGCCGATGCGCTTCATGAGCGACAGGCTCACGGTCATGGCCTGCGCGTACAGCTTGTCGGACACTCCCGGCGGCGGCGCGATCGGGTGAATGCGCTGCGCAGCGATCGTCTGGGTGCTGACGTACTTGAGGATGCCTTCGGTGCCGTGACGACGGCCGCTGCCGGAATCACCGAGACCACCCGACGGTGCGTCCACGCTGCCCCACGCTGCCGCGAAGCCCTCGTTGATGTTCACGGCGCCGGCCTTGATCTGCTCGGCGACCTTTCGACCCTCGCTGACGTCGCTGGTGAAGACGCACGCGTTGAGTCCGTACGTGGTGTCGTTCGCGCCGTCGATGGCCTCTTGGTCACTGCTGACCTTGTAGATCGAGACCACCGGCCCGAAGGTCTCCTCGCGGAAGACGGTCATGCCTTCCTTGACGCCTTCGAGCAGCGTCGGCTCGTAGAAGTACTGCCCGAGGTCCGGACGCGCCTTTCCACCAACGAGCACCCGGGCACCCTTCGCGACCGCGTCGTTCACGTGCTCGTTCACGGTGTCGAGCTGACGGGAGAACGTCAACGAACCCATATCGCTGTTGAATTCCAGGTCTGCGCCGAGAACCATGTCTTTGATCTCGCTCACGAACGCCGCGACGAAGTCGTCGTAGACGTCCTCGTGGACGTAGGCGCGCTCCATCGACTCACACAGCTGCCCCGCGTTGGCGAAGCAGGCGCGGATGGCGTGCTTGGCGGCGGACTTGACGTCGGCATCGGCGCGAACCACCATCGGGTTCTTCCCGCCGAGTTCGAGCGAGCAACCGATCAGACGGCTCGCGGCCTGCTGCGCGACGGTCTTGCCGGTCGCGGTCGAGCCGGTGTAGTCGACGAAGTCGGTGCGCTTGATGAGCTCGTCACCGATGACGCGGCCGCGCCCGAGGACGGCCTGCCATAGCCCAGCCGGCAGACCTGCGCGCTCGGCGAGTTCGATCGCGAAGAGGGCAGTGAGCGCGGTCTGGTTGTCCGGACGGGAGATGACTGCGTTACCCGCGATGAGTGCCGGCAGCGCGTCCGATGCCGAGAGCGCGAGCGGGTAGTTCCACGGCGAGATGACCGTCACGACACCCTTGGGTCGACGGATCTCCTCGGCCTGAGTCAGCAGCGGGATAGCTCCTCCGCGGCTCTTCTTGCTGAGCAGCCCGGGAGCGACCTTGCAGTAGTAGCGAGAGTTGTTCGCAACGTCGAGCACCTCGTCGAACGCGTGCAGACGCGACTTCCCCGACTCAGTCTGGAGGATGTCGAGCATCGTCTTCTGCTCGCTGAGGATGAGGTCGTGGAACTTGCTGAAGATCGCAGCGCGCTTCGAGACCGGAGTCGCTGCCCATTCCTTCTGCGCACGGCGGGCGGTCGCGAAGGCGGCGTCGATGTCGTCGATCGAAGACTGCGGCAGGTCGCCGATCTTCTTGCCGGTTGCGGGCGCGAAAACCTCGACCGACGGCGCACCGCCCGCAATGGCACGGGAAGTCAGCCGCTCGACGAGATCCGA
>JAJFUQ010000116.1 GCA_021372355.1 Nocardiaceae bacterium
CCGGCAGCCCCACAACTTCTTCGTTTTCAACTGGTGATGCGCCTTGCACACAGGTTGGAGGTTGCTCACGATCGTCAAACCACCCAAAGACGGGTTGTCGTGGTTGAACGGGTTGATGTGGTCGAGTTCGCAGTCGCGTGACGGCACGGTGCAGCCCGGGAAGGTGCAGGTCGGGTACATCGCCCGCACCACGGCAGCGGTCAGCGCGTCGGGCTTGTATTTGAGGGCGCTGTTCGACCGCGGCGGCGTGACCGGTGGTGGTTTGGGCACGGTCGCGGCCTTGCGGACCCGTCCACAATCCACGAGCGGCAGCGAATCACCCGAGCGGGGCTTGTCAGCCAAACTGGCGAGCTCGGCGAGGATGCCCTGCCACGCGGCATCCCCCGCGAGCTCGCGGACGAGTTCAGTCGGGATCGGCGTCCCGTCATCGAGCGTTGCCGCACCGTTCTTCAACGCGAGCAGAGTTTTGATGTCGATGAGGATCTGCAGCAGAAACTTCCGACGCGTCGGGGCCTCGATACCGGCTTTGGGGCAGTCGGCATCCTCGCACCGACACGCCAGGACCGTTTCGCCGTGCAACAGGGCCATCAGCCCGTCCGCACGCCGCTGATTGCGGGAGCGGGGGTCTTTCGGGCAGACGGTTTCGGCGATCTCGTTGATCAACCGATCCGCCTCATGCCCCTCCAAATCGGTGATGCATGCCGACAGCCACGACAAGCCGTTCCCTTCATGGCGCACATAGACCGTGCGACTGACCCGCTGATTCACCTCCCGTGCAGCGGCCGCTTCCTCCGGGTTCACCTGGAACCACAACGCCCACAACCGGCGCCGCAACGGCCCCGGCGTCAACCGTTGTGCCAACGGCACCAGGTGTGGTTCCACGCCGTCGATCGTCTCCGCGCACGCGTCACGAAAGACGGACACGATCGTCGACACCGACGCGTAGTCGATGACCCCCGCCTCGAAGGCGGCATGCACGAGCGGCAATCGGTGCCACAACTGCGACCCGGTTTCGACCAGCAGGTCCGCGGCCCGCTTCGAAATCCCGAGCGCCACCGCGACCTCGGTGATCGCCGAGAACTGCACATCCACCGGATCGGGAGCAGACGCGATCTGCCCGTCCCAGAACTCGTGCGCGGCGAGCGCCTTCCGACACGCGGCAGCGTTCTCCGCCTGCGCGAGCTGGACCAGATCGTCGAGCGTCATACAGGCGGTGTCGGGCGCGAGATCAGTATCGAACACATGTACGAACATATACCTGGGGTCTGACAAGTAACGCCCTGACCAGCAGGAATGTGCAAATGCTGCGGCTCGCATCCACCGATCGGAGGACGGCCACCACCACCGGTCAACGGGCCACCCAGCGGACGTCATGAGCGGTTCCTGCGCGAGACAGTAAGTGAGTCAACGAACCAAACAATCAAGACAGGAACTACTTCAATGACCACCACCGCGCCTTCCATCACCAACCGGCTCACCCTCCGCCGTCAGAGCTTGCGAGAGCTGACAAACGACCACCGCCAATCGGCCCCGGGTCGTGGCGCTTCCTATGGATCGTGGTCGATTTCCTACACCTCGGCCTAGCCCGCCGGTGTCAGCCGAACTTCCAAGCGCTCGTCCAGATTGATCTGGACGAGCGCTTTGCCGTCGAGATCTGCGGTGAGGGTGTTCGTCATGGCTCCGGAAACCCGGTACGTCCGGCCCGGTCGAAGCCGGTCGAACGCAATGGTGGTGTGGCGCGGACCGTCGCCGGGAACGAGGACGAGGTCGAGTGATTCGCCATCGGTCACTGCATACGTGACGATGACGTCCGGGTAAGCGACCTCGCACAGGCGCGGGCCCGTGCGCCATTCGGCAGGGAACCCGTTCGTGACCAGGCCGCGGAAGGCGTCCTCGCGCCCGAACTGCGTCATCGCCAGGTAGAGGTTGCCCCATACCGACAGTCCCTTGTATCGGACGGCACCGTCCTGCTCGATCAGTCGTCCGCGCATCGATTCGACGAGCGAATCGGCGGCGACGTGGTAGCCGAATTCGCGTGCGTTCGCGGCCAGTACGGCGCGCGTGAATCGATCGGTGAAGACGCCGTAGTTACCCGGGTCGATGAGGTTCCACGACCGGTTCTTCGGGTCGGCGATGCCGGCGGAGTTGCGCAGGTGGTACGCGTCGTTGAGCCACCAGGTCCGCCGGGCGATGTCCGGGACGATCGAATTCAGGAAGTATGTAGTGATTCCGTCGCCCATGTTCCCGACCATGGGATGGCGGAATCCGAAGTACTCCGAGCGGGCCGTGGTGAGACGTCCGTTGGGCTCGCAATAGTCGCCGTTCTCGTAGCTTTCCCGGACCTGCGCGACGACCGCATCCGACCGGTTGGTGCCGCGAAGGCGGTCCTCGACGATCAGGCTGTTGATGCCGAAGGTATTGCACATCGGGTAGATCCAGTTCGGCTCGCATGGGAACTGCTTGCTCCGTGCACGTGCGAAGTTATCGGCCAATGCCGCCGCGATCGTCGTGGAGTCGTGCTCGAAGACCTTTCGGTCGCTCCAGCGAAGCTGCAGTGAACCGGGCTCGCGGTAGCGGCTGTCGCCGGTCGTCGTCTCGTAGAGGCCGAGCATCAGTCCCAGGTATCCCGAGTACATGACGTTGTCGTCGACGATCGGGTCCGGATTCCAGCGCAGATTGCCCCACAGGTTCTCCAGAGACCAATAGCTCCAGACCTTGCGGTGGGTCATCTTGGTGATCATGTTCCGCTGTGCCTCGGCGAGGTAGCCGGAGAACGCCGGCGTGCGCGTGTACTGGTACATCGCGGACGCGTAGGAAACGAAGTTCAGCTGGTACCGGACGGCGCCTTCACGGAATTGATCGACCGGGACGAAGAAGAAGCCGTCCCAGCTGTCTTCGGGCTGCAGTGCCAGGTCCATCAGGTAGCGCAGGGTTTTGACGTCGTCGGCGGT
>JAJFUQ010000117.1 GCA_021372355.1 Nocardiaceae bacterium
GGCGCCGGCACGATGAATCCGCCTTCACCCTGGATGGGCTCGATGATGAGCGCGGCGACCGACGACGCCCCGATCTGCTTCTCGATGCGGTCGATCGCGTCGGCCGCGGCTTCCTTGCCGTCCAAGCCGTCGCGGTAGGGATAGGACGCCGGCATCCGGTAGATCTCCGGCGCGAAGGGCCCGAAATTCGTCTTGTAGGGCATCGCTTTCGCCGTGAGCGCCATCGTGAGGTTCGTGCGGCCGTGATACGCGTGGTCGAACGCGACCACGGCCTGGCGGCCGGTCGCCAGGCGTGCCACCTTGATCGCGTTCTCCACCGCCTCGGCACCGGAATTGAACAACACCGTTCGCTTCTCGTAGTCGCCTGGCGTGAGTCGGTTGAGCCGCTCGGCGACCTCGATGTACCCCTCATACGGGGTGACCATGAAGCAGGTGTGGATCAGTCGGGTTGCTTGCTCGGCCACTGCGGCCGCGACGTCGGCGTTCGATGCGCCGACACTCGTCACTGCGATACCCGAGCCGAGGTCGATGAGCGAGTTGCCGTCCACATCGACGATCACTCCGCCGTCGGCGTCCGCGGCGTAGACGGGAGCGGATGAACCCACCCCCGCGGCCACGGCCTTGCCCCGCCGAGCAGCGAGTTCGAGCGATTTCGGGCCGGGAAGCGGGGTGACGAGTCTGCGCTCTTGCGCCAGTCGGTACACGATGGCGGTCATCTACAGCCTCCGGGTCGTCCTCTGTCGGAACCGACTCTGAGCTTGCCACCTAGCCGACGGGTGCGAGTGCCTTCCGCCAGGACAACTTGCCGCCGGTCTGCATCAGCGAGTGACGGTAGGCACGTTCGCCGACGTAGATGACTGCGGCCGCGAACAATCCGGTGATTCCGAGCGACAGGACCGGCTCCCACCAGGCAACATCACCGGCGAGGAGGCGGGCGGGCATCGCAATCACCGAGGCGATCGGCACGTACGAGACGATCACCAGCGCATTGCCCGACAACCCGAAGCTCGCGAGATACACCGCCATCAGCGCGTACGTCATCGGTGCAGTGGTGGTCTGGATGTCCTCGTTGCGCGACGCCAGAGCACCCGCAACGGCATACAAGCACGCCAACGCCAGGAAGCCGATCGCGAAGAACGCGATGAACCAGGCAACCGCCCAACTCAGACCGGGGAGCAGCGCAGACAGATCCGTGAAGGACAGGGCGACGAGACCGGTGGCGCTGTAGAGCACGACCTGCGCCAACGCGAGCACGGCGTTTCCGACGACCTTGCCGCTGAGCAGGTGCCGCAGCGGGATCGCCGTCGCGATGATCTCCACGAGGCGCGACTGCTTCTCCTCGACGACGCTCTGCGCGATCTGAATGCCGAACATCATCGCCGCCATGAAGAACAAGATGGCGAACGCGACCGTCACGAGCTTGAGCGCACCCGAGTTGTCCTGCTTACCGTCTAGCCGATCGACCTTGAGGTCTGCACCCTTCATGAGGTCCTGGACGGACGTCCCGGCAGCGGCCGCGTTGGCGTCCAAGACGCTCATCCGCACAGACTGCTCGACAGCTGTCTGGACATTCAGGTCGACCTCGTCCCCCGAGCTCAGGGTCCATCCGCTCGAGCCCTGGTGCAGCCAGGCCTCGGCCTTGCCGTCGTCGACGGCGGCCTTCGCTGCCGCGTCACTGGCGACCCGGTCGACCTTGATCGTCACCGTGTCGTCGGCCGTATGCGCAATCGTGTTGGCGCTGGTCACCAGCGCTTCGGCGGACTGCTCGGACACGACGATGGTGTGCGTCGAGTCCTTGCTGCCCTGCCATACGCCGAACGCCGCGCCACCGGCGATGAGCAGCATCGTGATGAGCGTGGACACGACGAACGCGCGGTTCGTCAGGCGGACGTAGATCTCCCGCGTGGCGACGATGATCCATGGCTGTTGCTGGCGGTTCATGCCGTCACCTCACGGTAGATCTGCGCCAGGCTCGGGCGCTCGGGCGAGAACTGTTGGATGGCACCACGATCGAGGGCCTTTGACAGGAGGTCCCGTTCGGCGCCCGCCTCGATGATCTCCAGGAGGACCGACGGTCCCGCGAGGTCGACGACGTGGATGCCACGCTGGTCACGAACCCAGCCGGCGTCGCCATCCAGGACGAGCCGATGTCGCAGAACCGAACGCGCCTGCAGTTCGTCGGGCGTTCCCGACGCGACCAGATGGCCGCGCGCGAGGACGACCAATCGCTCACACAACCGCTCGACGAGATCGAGTTGGTGCGACGAGAACAGCACCGGAACGCCGTGCGTCGTGTGTTCGCGTAGGAGATCGACCATGCTGTCGACGGCTGCCGGATCGAGACCGCTGAACGGCTCGTCGAGAACCAGCGCCTGCGGCTGTCCCATGAGCGCCGCGATGATCTGCACACGCTGCTGGTTTCCGAGAGACAGCTTCTCGACGTGATCCTTCGCGCGCTCGGCAAGACCGAGGCGCTCGAGGTGGTCGAGAACCGATCTCCGGGCCGCCGACGTGCTCATTCCACGGAGTCGAGCCAGATAGATGAGTTGATCGAGGACCGGCTGCTGCGGGTAGAGCCCGCGCTCCTCCGGCATGTACCCGAACGTGCGGCGGTCGAGTCCGGTGATCGGACGACCCTGCCAGTGCACCTCACCGCTCGTCGGCGCGAGAACACCCATCGCCATGCGCATCGTCGTGGTCTTGCCGGCGCCGTTACCGCCGACGAAGCCCGTCAGCAGACCGCTCGGCACGGTGAAGCTGACGTCGTCGACGGCCCGGACCTCGCCGAACGTTCGCGTCAGATGCCGCACTTCGAGGTCGCCGCCCCGCTCGTTGCTTTGCTTCATGATCTCCACGCTATGGGTGCGGCGTCGCGCGCGGATCCGTCGCGCGGTGGAGATCAGTTGGGACCGTCGAGGTCGGCTTCCCCCGCGAGGATGAGTCCCGCTTCGTAAGCGAAGACGACCGCCTGCACGCGGTCCCGCAGGTGCAGTTTGGCGAACGCATTCGACAGATGCGTTTTGACCGTGGCTTCCCCGAGCACGAGGTGCGCCGCGATTTCCGCGTTCGACCATCCTCGCCCGACGAGTCGCAGGACCTCGAGCTCGCGCGGAGTCAGGCTTCCAATGCGCGGATCTGACTGTGGCTCCGACTGTTTCGCGGTCATTCGGGAGATCACCCGCCGGGTGACCTCGGGCGCGAGCAGCGCGTTCCCGGCCGCCACCGTCCGGACGGCATGGATGAGGTGGTCCGCCTCGGAGTTCTTGAGCAGGAATCCACTCGCACCGGCGGCAAGTCCGTCGAAGACGTAGTCGTCGCGGTCGAACGTCGTGAGGATCAGCACGCGTGCGTCCGTCGACATGACGATCTCGCGGGTCGCGGAGATGCCATCGAGGACGGGCATCTGAACATCCATGAGCACGACGTCGGGCCGTTGATTTCGCGTCATCTCGATGGCCTCGCGACCGTTTGCCGCTTCGCCCACGACCTCGATGTCGTCCTCGACGCCGAGAATGAGCGCGAATCCCGATCGGATCAGCGCCTGGTCGTCGACCAACACGACCCGGATCATTTCGTTTCTCCCAGGGGAAGGCGGACGCGGACTCGATAGCCGCCGGTCACGCGCGGCCCGATCTCGCTGACTCCGCCGTGCGTCGACAGCCGTTCGCGAACACCGAGAAGTCCGAGCCCAGAGCCCGAGGTGCCCTGCCGTGGTCGACCGTCGTCGATCACTTCGACCTCTGCATATCCGTGAGCGAACCGGGGTTGGGGTGCATGCGATACCCGGACCGAGACGTGCGCCTTGGTCGCGGTCGAGTGCCGCCGGACGTTGGCCAGCGCCTCTTGAACGGTCCGGTACAACGAGAGTCCGACCGGCCCGGATACCGCCAACAGTGCACTGGGTTGGTCCTCGACGATGTCGAGAGTGACGTCGAGCCCGGTATCGCGAACTTCCTCGACCAGCCCCCGGACGTCGAGGAGGTTCGGTTCGGGGGCGCGGTCGTTCGCGTCGACCGGGTCGGCTGACCGCAGCGTCCCGAGCAGTCCGCGCATCTGGGTCACGGCGTCGCGCGAGGACGTCTCGATCGAGCGCAGCGAGGTCTCCGCGATGTCCGGGTCGCGGCGCAGCATTCGCTGCGCTGCTGATGCCTGGACGCCGATCACCGAGACGTGGTGCGCGACCACATCGTGCAGCTCGCGCGCAATTCGCAGGCGCTCCTCCACGACGGCCTGGCGCTGGAGATCCTCGGACTGCCTCTCGATCGTCTCGGCTTGTTCCACGAGGCGCGCCCGCTGCTGGGCGGCGCGCCACGCGGCCTGCCCACCGAGCACCGCACCGCCGAAGTAGACGATGTTCACGAGCACTGTGTAGGTGATGAACGCCGCGATCGGCGCGAAGAGACCTTGCCGCGGAATCGCCTTACCGTTGTGGCTGAGGATGTCCTCGATGCCGCTCCCGACGGCGAATTGCCATGCGATCCACCCGAACATGACGACGAGCACGAGCCCCACGACGATGACCATCGCGCGGCGGTCGCGCGCCCACGCAACGCCCGTGAACAGCGCAAAGAAGTACAGCACCTGGAGCGGCATCGACGACATGACCGCTGGCATCGACAGGCCTGTCACGAGCATGTGCAGCGACAGCAGCCCCGCGATGGTCAGCGGGTAGACGCGGCGCAACGCGAGCGGGATCGCCGCGGTGATGACGGCGAAATGCGGGACCCAGCCGGGATACGAAATGCCCGACAGCATGTCGATCGAGCGCATGAGTTCGATCCCGAGAATGCCGACGACGGCGAAGATCAGCGCGATGATCGAGTCGGTGCGGCGAACGCGGTTGAGGTCTTGTGGAATCCGCTCCCAATCGGAGTCGGCCCCAGCCCAGCTTTCGAGACGGGACATGACGTCTCGAATTTCGACGGACCGGGCCATGGCGTCAGACTAACTTTTCACCGGCCACCGGAGATCCCCCGCGCGGCGGAGGTCGGCCTTTCGGGTCAGATTTGCTAGAAGGTAACCTCTGCAGCTAGATGACGGAAAGGTCGTCGCGTTGTCGGATGGGGGCCGATGGACAACGAGCAGCATCCGGCGAGAGCTGATGCCGAAAAGACAACGCAACGCTGGACACTTGGGCTCTTCTGCCTCTCTTTTACCGCGCTCATCGTGGCGACGGCAGGATTGGCCATGGAGCCGACTCCAGCAAACGTGAGTTTGCCTAGCCAACCCACCGTGACCGCAAGCACGCAACCGCCGATGCCGAAAAGCGTGTTAGTGGTGACCCCCTCGGTCGTCTTTCCGACATCAATCCCCGGCTGCGAGACGGTCCAACCAAGTTCGCGCCACTTCGTCACCTTCGCGACGGTTGGTCAGACGAGCTATGACAACCCGCGCTTCCCGTGGTTCTCCGGACGCAAGGCGGTCGCGATGTCCGAGGCGGCGCGAAGGGCGTTGCCGGCCGACCTCGAGATCCAGTTCGCCTCGCCCAACCAGTCACTTCTGTTCCAACCGATCGACAATCTGCCTGAGAACATCGAGAAGCAGGGGTTCAGTGGCTGGACAGATGCGACGGCCGCGGTAACTCGCGACGGCGCGCCGGGTTCGATTCGGGTCGAGGTGCGGCAGTCTTCCGCACCTCCTCCGCCGTGCACCGCGGGTTCGATCGATCGCCGCATCACCCAACCGGACGGCACCGTCATCGACGTCGACGATTCGTGGATCGAATACGACGGCCGCCGCGCGTTGCGGCGATACGTTCACGCCTACCTGCCCGGCGAAACGCAGGTATCGGTGTCGGTCGACGACGAAACCGGCCGCGAACCCGACGCCGCGAAGAGGTACAGCGGGCACCTTCCACTTTCCGTCGACGAAGCGATCCGCCTCGCCACCGACCCGGCACTGCGAGTGCACGCTCCGATCCCGAGCGAAACATCAGAGCCTCCATCAAGCTGCAGTTCGTTCCGTGAAGATCCTGGTCCGGACATCGATCGGACGACCGCTGCACGTCTCAACGATGCACTGAACGACGTCTGGAGCCGCGAGGGGCTCAAGCCTGCCCTCGACCGACCGCTCGGTTCGCTCCAACTCGCGGACTATAGCCGCGACGCACTGTGCGAGAAGCTCACGGTGTCCAGCGGACCGGCGACCGGCCAGCTGACGCTTTCGATCTCCGGCGGACACAAACTTCCCAAGCTCCCGAGCGACTACGACCCCGACCGACCCGCTCCCAATGTCGAGATATCGACACTGGCGGACGGCTCTGTGCTGCAGACAACGGCCCTGGTCGGCCGTGGAACTGCTTCGCGCCTGGTCACGCTCACGCGGACCTCGGGCACACAAGTCCACGTCGAGTTCGATGGGCCAGAAACATTGCTGTCGACCGCGGACCTTCAACGGATCGCGAGCGCGCCAAGCCTGGAGCTGCCCCGATGAGACTCAACGTCGCGCTCATTTCCGCCGCGGCCTGCGCCATGATCACAGTCGGTTTTGCGAGTGCGGTCGTCGTCGAGCGACTGACCGCCAGTCCGCCACTCGTGGAAATTCCCGGAGCCAGGCCCGGGACGCCGGGGGTTGCTTGGACTCTCTCGGCGCGGGACATCGTCGGCAACGAGTTCGCGGTCTTCGAAAACCCCGCAACGTCCACCGAGTATGGCGGCGGGAGCAGCGGGTTCATCGACGCCGGCAAAGTGCTCGTGACGATGACCGGACTGCACAATTACCGAACCGGTCAGTTCGAGAAACGTCAGCTCGTCGGGGTTGACGCCGAGACCGGCAAGAAGCGCTGGACAACTGCAGTTCCCGCGCTGGCTCGGTGTGCGGATCAACCAGCCGGCAACGACATCGTGTGCGTGACGATGCCCAACGACACTCATGACAAGCCAGACATGATCAACGTCGACATCGATGACGGAACGCTGACCGAACATGCGATCGACTGGACCGTCGTCGGTATCGCCGCCGTTGGCGGCGACGTCCTCACGCTCGAAGGCAACCCGGAGGACGGCGACCTCCGACTGCACAGCGGAACTCCGGAGAACCCCTCGTCGCGGTGGACCGTCCGGGTCAAGGGCGAAGCGAGCTGGGAGGACACGTTCGGCGATGTGCTCACCGTCTCGGACCGGCTGGCGCTCGTCCAACTAGGCGGCGACTCCGTGGGGATCGACGTCCAAACCGGCAAGGAGATCTGGTCTCGCCACTACCCCGACTGCAGCATGGGCGCCCATCTCCTACCCAGCGGCATCGCGGTTCGCACACGGCTCGACTGTCTGACCCAAGAGGTGTCCGAGAGTGAAGCCATCGGCCCGACTGGCCGCGTTATCGCGACGGCAAAGTCCGCTGCCGTGAACATTCCGCTGCTTCCTTCGAGGGAAGCGGACTCGCCGATCCTGATGGGTGACAGCGCTTTCGACTCCGTGTCCGGCAGGAAGCTGTGGTCGAACGCGGCGCTGGTCAACGGCCCGTCTGCCGTTGTCGACGGCGTCGTTGTGGTCGTCGAGCCCGCACAGCATGTCCTCGTCGGAATCGACCTCGTCACTGGCAAGGAGCTGTGGCAGTCGCCGCTCAAGGACACTCCCGCCTTTGGCGCGGCGTACCGGGACTGTGCGCTCTCGCTCCAGACGCCGTACATCACCGCGACGAACTTCCACACTGGAAAGCAGTGCTGGTCGCTCAATACGCAGTCGATCGTGTCCGGGCAACACTGGAACTCCCCGGCCAAGATCCAAGAATCCGATGCCGGCTTCGTTCTCGCCGCGGGCGGAAACCTGGTCAGCCTCCGTCTCGAAAACTGATTTGCCGCGCGTCGGCGATACTGTGCAATACATGCTGTGAGCTGGGAAAACTTGTCGGTGGTCGCATATATGTTCGAGTGGTGCGAAGCGATGTGATCACCGAGTTCCAGCGCCACCTGGTGGCGCTGGATCGGCATGTCGATAACGCGACGCGCATCGACCGGGTCGCGCAGTTGGAGGAATTGAAGGCACAGATCTGCGCCGCGCAGGCCATCGACGCCGCGGACCTGGACCGCGAGGTCCGGGCTGAGCACGCCGCGATGGGTTTGCCGAAAGACAAGTACGGAGTCGGGGTCGCCGCGCAGATCGCGCTCGCGCGTCGCGAGTCACCGACCGCGGGGCAAGGGCATCTGACGTTGGCTCGTGTTCTGGTGACGGAGATGCCGAATGCACTGGCTCGGATGCAGGACGGGGTCCTGAGTGAACACCGTGCGCAGATCATCCGCCGAGGCATCACGCATCTGGACGCGATCGACCGTGCCGCGGTCGACACCGCACTATGTGCCAACTCGAAGCTGTTCGCCGGCTGGAGTGATCACCGCTTCGAAACCGAAACCCGCAAAGCCGCCGACCTGTTGGATGTCGAGGCACGGCTGCGGCGCAACAAGCTGGCCGAGTCCCAGCGACGCGTCACCGTGCGCCCCGCCGCCGACGGGATGGCGTACCTGACGGCGTTGCTGCCGCTCAAGCAGGCCATCGCGGTGAAAGCGACGCTCACCAAGGCCGCGAAGTGGATCACCGCCGGCGAGCCGCGCACCCCCGCCCAGTACGAGGCCGATCTGCTCGTCGAGCGGGTCACCGGTGTCAGCAAGGCTGAGGAGATCCCGGTGTCCGTCTCGCTGGTGATGACGGACCTGTCCTTACTCGCCAACGATGATCACCCCGCCCGGATCCCCGGATACGGAACGATCCCCGCTGCGATCGCACGACTCTGGGTGGCGCAGTCGGCGAGAACCAAGGCCTGGATTCGGCGGCTGTACATCGCACCCACAACCGGGGAACTCGTGGCTATGGATTCACGCCGCAGGATCTTCCCGAAACCGCTCGCGCAGTTCCTCGACCTGCGTGATGACCGCTGCCGCACCCCGTATTGCGGGGCACCGATCAAACACCACGACCACATCATCCGATCCCGCCACGGCGGGGCGACCAGCGCCGAAGACGGCGCGGGCCGGTGTGAATTCTGCAATTACCACAAGGAGGCACCCGGATTCTCCGAGAAACCGATCAACGGAGAAAGGCACACCTTCGAAACCCGCACCCCCACCGGACACACCTTCGAATCCACCGCACCACCCATCATCTGACGGGTGGCGCGGTGGGGAAGGTCGTGCAGTGGGATGTCCTACTTCGCGGTGCCGCGCAGCTTCGCGGGCAACTCGAAGAGCCAATTCTGGCCGGCAGCCACGAGGGCCATCTTCGTGCCGAGAGCCATGAGGACGACCACCGGGACGACGGCGAGCGGCGTGACGAAGACGATGCCGGGGATCGCGGCCAGGTCCGGGACCTGCATCAAGCCGTAGACGACGATCGCGATCATGATGTCGAACATCAGGTAGATGCCGATGGTGTTCTTGCCGATGTAGTTGAAGATGTCCCCGACCCACGTGCCGGCGATGCGCGAGGCGACGAGCACTCCCAGAACCAGGCCCGACGTGGTGACGAGGATCTTCAATCCGTTGAGACCGTGGGAATGTCCGAGTCCGTAGACCACCGAGGTTGCGACGTAGACGGCGACGCTTGCCGCGATCCAGCGGTTGCTGTCGTAGTTCGAGACGCGCACGACGATCTCACGGAAGTTGAGGCCGACGAGGAAGTAGACGAAATACTCGGCGAGGTTGTTCCAACCGAAGTTGACGATCGTGACGTACTGCGCGGTGATGTTCAGCGCGATGGCCAGACCGAACTGGACCTCGAGGGTCTGGTTGCGGAGCAACTTGGCGACAACGCCGAAGACGGCGAGACCGTAGATGAACCACAGTGCACTGTTCGGGACATAAATTCCGGTGATGATGCTCTGGAATTGTGCATATCCGCCATGGCGAGTTTCTTCGGGCAGAATGTTGTGCACCACAAAGAAGAGCACGGTCCACAAAAGGTAGAGATAGAAAAGGTGCGCGGTACGACTGCGCAGCATTGTCGGCCACGCCATTGCAATGGTCTTCTGCGCGAAAAGGCCCGAAGCCACAAAGAAGAGCGGCATGCGGATCGGCTGCAGCGAACCGTTGATCGACTCCCAGAACGGCGAGACCAGGTCGTGGCGGACCAGCATTTCGGTGGAGTGAAGGAGAACGACAAGGACGATCGTCATACCTTTGGCGATGTCAACCCAGGCAACACGCTGCTTGGGGGCCTTCGGCGCGATGGTCACGCTCGTGAGGTTGTCGTTGGGCTGCGGCGAAACCTCCGCCGTGCTGACGCTCAACTCCGAGCGCATTCAGATCAACTCCTGCTGGTCCATTATCAAGTTTCTGCGAATCGAAATTCGCGACAAATTGAACATACCTACTGACCAGTAAGATCGGAATATTATCCACGCGGATTGCGGCCGCAATCACATATGCGACGGACATCACAATTTCGATTAATCAAGACCATTTAAGGGAACTCTGGGTGAAGGGGAGGCCTACGCGCTCGCGCGGACATACCGCTGGAACCCACGGCCGTCGCCGGGCACATCCACAGCTGCGAGAGCCCCCTCCAACTGCGCCCGCACGTTCGCGACGTCAATCCCCATCCCAATCGCGACCAGCTGATTCGGTCCACCCTTGCCCCGCGCAGCGGCAATGTGGATCGAAGCCCCGACCACGTTCACGACGTACCGACGGCCGCCCACGTTGATCTGACCTTTGATCCGATAGACACCGGTCGGCGGCTTCTCGAGAAACGCGACCAGCGCATCGGGGTCAACGGAACCGGCGCTCGAAGCACTGACCGATGCAGCATGCACATGATCATGCGGATGCTCGACATCGGCGAGCAGTTCCCGGAACGAAAGCTGCCCGAACTCCTCCTCGCCGCTGACATCGAACAGCAGCTTCGGGTCGATCCGGCCCCCGACCGCACCGGTCACGAATACGTCGGGATTGCGTTCACGAACCCGGCCTTCGACGCGAGATATCACCGCGTCAGAATCGACAACCTGGTCGAGCTTGTTCACCACGACCAGCGACGACGCGGCATACCGCAGCGGCGGCGACGGTTCGCGATCGACCGTCTCGAAGTGGTTGACCGCATCGACGACATCGACCACTCCACCCGGCCGAACGCCCGCAACCCCGCTGAAGCCGATGATCCGCTGCAGCGCGACCGGATCGGCGAGACCGCTCGCCTCGACGATGATGGCGTCCAAACCGAGCTTGGGATTCGCGAGCTTCTCGAGTGCCTTATCGAGACCGCCCTCGTCATCGAGACAGCAGATGCAGCCACCGGAGATCGACGCCGGCTCATCGACCTGACCGGTAACGAGCCCCGCATCGACGTTGATCTCGCCGAAGTCGTTGATCACCACACCGATTCGGGCGGCGGGCGTCCGCAGCACGTGGTTCAGCAAGCTGGTCTTGCCAGCTCCGAGGTACCCCGTCAGAGCGATGACTGGAATCCGGCGCACGGCGCCAGCCTAGTTACCGCGCCAAAGACCGGGAAATCACCAACCGCTGGATCTGGTTCGTGCCTTCGAAAATCTGCATGACCTTCGCCTCGCGCATGTACCGCTCGACCGGGAAGTCTGCCGTGTAGCCGTAGCCGCCGAGCACCTGAACGGCATCTGTGGTGACCTTCATGGCCGCATCGGTCGCCACCAATTTCGCGACCGACGCCTGGCGGGAGTACTCGAGCCCAGCGTCTTTCCGTCGAGCCGCATCGATGTACGTCGCGCGCGCTGAGTCGACCGCGGCAGCCATGTCGGCGAGCACGAAGCCCAAGCCCTGGTGATCGATGATGTGCTTGCCGAACGCCTCCCGCTCCTTCGCGTAGGCGACCGCATCATCGAGGGCACGCTGCGCCAATCCCGTTGCCACGGCAGCGATCCCGAGCCGGCCCGAGTCGAGGGCGCTGAACGCGATCTGCAGTCCCTGGCCCTCGTCTCCGAGCCGGCGGTCTGCCGGCAGCCAAGCGTCGTCGTAGTTCGCCGTCGTTGTCGGCACCGCCTTCAAGCCCATCTTGTCCTCGGGCTTTCCGAACGACAGTCCTTCGGTTTCACCGGGAACGAGGAAGCAACTCACGCCTCGCGAACCCTCGCCCGTCCGCGCGAACAGCGAGTAGAAGTCGGCGACGCCACCGTGCGTGATCCACGCCTTCGTGCCGTTGATCCGGTACCCGTCACCGTCGGCGACTGCCTTGCACCGCAGCGCGGCCGCATCCGACCCAGCCTGCGGTTCGGACAGGCTGTAGCCGCCGACCTGATCACCGGACAACATCTCGGGCAACCACCGCTGCTTTTGCTCATCGGTTCCGAAGACGTACAGCGGATGGCACGACAGGCTGTGCACGCTGACGGCGACGGCCACCGCTGCCCAGCGGCTGGCGATCTCTTCGAGAACCTGCAGGTAGACCTCGTAGGGCTGGCTACCGCCACCGAACTCCTCGGGGTACGGCAGTGAGAGCAAGCCCGCGGCTCCAAGCGCCGAAAAGACCTCCGCCGGATAGGTGGAGGTCTTTTCGCATTCGACAACGCGAGGTTCGAGGACCTTGTCGCACACCTGTTGGGTGAGTTCGAGAAGGTCGTGTGCTTCAGGGGTGGGAAGCAGTCGGTTAACGGTCATTAACCGATTATGTCAGGGCCTTTCCATAAGACCTAGAACGTTTCCGAACGGATCGATGACCGAGGCCCAGCGG
>JAJFUQ010000159.1 GCA_021372355.1 Nocardiaceae bacterium
CCAGGGCGGTGATGCCTTCGTCGATCCACTCGTCCAAGCGGCCGTCTTCGTCGGCGGCGGTGATGAAGTTCGCAAACCGCTCCGACACCGCCACGAACCCGTCCGCCAACCGTGGCAGAGCATCCGTGCCCGCCTCCGTCAGCGTCAACAAACCCTCAGTCAGCGGCTCCAGGGCGCCTGTGAGGATGTCCTGCGCTTCAGTGGTGTTACCGAAGATCCGCTCTAAAACGGAAAGGTTCTTGCCCTCACCAGCAAGCCGGAACATCTCCTTGAAGGACCGGTTCCACGCATCACCGATACCACCCAGCCCACGCTCAAACGTAGGCATCGCCTTGCCAGTCAACGACCGAAGATCGTCATCCAGGCCGGCGAAAATGTTGTCCTGAACAAGGTTACGCAGAGACTGGATCGGCCCCTGCACGTCCATCAACGCCCGAACAAACGCTTGACCGTTCTGCGACAACTTGCCCATCGCCAACTCAGCGTCTTCCTGCGCCGCCGTGGACGTCTCAGCAGCCGCCGCAACAGCGCCCTGAGCCATCACCACACTCTGCTGAGACCGGGTCAGCCGCTCATTGGCCGCCACCACCCGATCAGAACCATAAACGCCCTTAGCGTTGGCCTCCGCTAAATCCTCGGCGGTCCGAACATTGCGGTTACGGACCTCCTCAACACGGAGATCAGCCTCCTCGACATCCAACAAGGCTTCGCGGTAATCGCTGAAATCCCCGGAATACAGTCGCTCCCTAGCCTTCTGCGCCTCCAGGATCGCCCGCTTCTCAGACGTGATCCCGCCGCGCATCTGCAAGTCAAGGTCTTGCATATCGCGGCGCTGATCCCGAATCGCACGAGACACATCACCACGCGCCTGAGCCTCATCGTTGATCGCATTCCGAAGACTGTAGGACGCCGACTGCTGCGAACGTGCCTGCGCCGCAACATCACGACCCGACTTTGCGGACTCATCAGCAACCTTATTCAGCGCCTCATAAGCATCCGTGACACCCGTCAGACCGAACGCCAACGTCCCGATAGACGACACCGCGCCCGCAATACCGCCAGGTATCACAAGCGCCGCCTGAGACAACTGCGCCATCGCCGACGCAACCTCGGCCAACCCAGCAGCCAAAGCGGGCAGCGACGCAATCCCCGCCACGCCGAGGTTGATCTTCAGGAAGTCCGAGCGCCCCAACGACTCCAGATCACGCCGCAACCCACGAACCTGGGTCGACGCCATCTTCGTGTCAACATCTACCCGCACATTGACAGGCTTGGCGGACTCCTTGACCCGCCACCGGCCCATATTCGCCGTAGCGCCAGAGGTATTGGCGTCGACGTCGATTTCAGCGTCATCAAGGTTGTCGAACGCACGCCGGATCTGCTTGAGGGCCGTCTCGTAGTGGACGGTGAGGTCTACGTACCCCGAGGCCAGCCGTGTTGCCATGACCACCTCGCTTTCGGCTATATCGCGGTAGAATTGCTACGTGACTTGTTCAATAGAAGGATGCGGAAAACCGTTGGCCTGCAAGGGATGGTGCAGTGCTCACTACACGCGCTGGAGGCGACATGGCGACCCTCTTGGTGGCGGTATAAGCCACATCAAGGACCGTCGGTGTAAGAACCATCCCGATCGCCGGGCGCGTGGGTTCGGTTTGTGCGGATCGTGTGTTCACCGCCACCGATCCGAGCGAACCGAGAAGCGCTGTAAGAACCATCCCGAGCGGCCGGTATACGCCCGTGAGATATGCACTTCGTGCTACCAGCACGAAATGCGCATACGAAATACCTACGGACTAACGGTGGCTGAATACCAAGAGTTGATGAGTCAGCCGTGTGGCATCTGCGGCAGCGACAAAGTTGAGGCTCTTGACCACTGCCACGACACCAACCGTGTCAGGGGTGGGCTTTGCACCCGTTGCAACGTTGGCCTCGGAGTAGTAGAGACCTGGTACTTAAAGAACCGCGAGAAGATCGACGCCTGGATCGCTTTCCGGCTAGCCGTCTAGGGAATTATTTCCCTGTCTGAAATAGCTCTTTGAGTCGCGCAGCTTTGTCGGGCAGAGATTCCCGGCCCTGATTGAGCAGCGCACGCATCTTCGACAACGGCACACCCTTCACCTTCGGATGCGCACGCTTCTTCGTCGGCCGAACACCGGGCCGCGCAATAGGATCGGGCCGATTACGGTTCTTCTGCCCGTCCTTCGTCTTCGCCCACTGCAACCACCG
>JAJFUQ010000182.1 GCA_021372355.1 Nocardiaceae bacterium
GTCGGCTGCTCGATACCCGCTTTCGGGCAGTCGACATCCTCACACCGACACACCAACACGGTTTCGCCGTGCAGCAGCGCCATCAGCCCGTCCGCTCGCCGGGCGTTGCGGGAGCGTGGGTCCTTCACACACACGGTTTCGGCGATCTCGTTAATCAAGCGGTCCGCCTCATGGCCCTCCAAATCGGTGATGCATGCCGACAACCAGGACAGACCGTTGCCTTCCTGCCGCACGTACACGGTGCGGGACACGCGCTGGTTCACCTCCCGCGCGGCGGCCGCTTCCTCCGGGTTCACCTGGAACCACAACGCCCACAACCGGCGGCGCAACGGACCCGGCGTCAAGCGCTGTGCCAACGGCACCAAGTGTGGTTCCACCCCATCGATCGTCTCCGCGCACGCGTCCCGAAACACCGACACGAGCGTCGACACCGACGCGTAGTCGATGACCCCAGCCTCGAACGCGGCATGCACGAGCGGCAATCGGTGCCACAACTGCGACCCCGTTTCGACCAACAGATCGGCCTGACGCTTGGAAATCCCGAGCGCGACCGCGACCTCGGTGATCGCGGAGAACTGCACATCCACCGGGTCGAGAGCAGTAGCGATCTGCCAGTCCCAGAACTCGTGCGCCGCCAGCGCCTTCCGGCACGCAGCAGCGTTCTCCGCCTGCGCGAGCTGGACCAGATCGTCGAGCGTCATACAGCCGGTGTCGGAGGCAATGTCGGTATCGAACACATGTACGAAACTACACCTGGGGTCTGACAAGTAATGCTCTGACCAGCAGGAATGTGCGATTTCTGCGGTTCGCTATGCATCGATTCCCCCGACTGGTGGACCCCCATCTCCCCCGCTCAACCACCCCGTCGGGCGATAACACTCGACCTCCGCGCACGGGACTCTCAATGCATCGAATTCAGCGCAGAACCAAGGAGCACGACATGCGCTACACCCGCCCCACCCGAATCACGCTCGCAAGCCTCGCAACCTTCGGCGCCGCCACCGCGACAATCGCCGCAGCCGGCACGGCGACCGCCCTGGTCCCGGACTACCCCGCGACGATCGAAATGACGATCACCAACAACACTGCGTACACGATGTTCCTCGACCGCGATTACAACGCCTTCGGCGACTGGATCGTGGCGCCACCGAAGCAGCTCGCGCCAGGCGCCAGCGAGACCGTCAGCGCATCGACGTGGAACCGCGGCGGCTTCGACTTCGAGGTCACCTACGGCATGTCGGAGGACACATCCGCCACGTTCGCCGCCAACAACTACGGCGGCCGCACAGACACCGAGGGAACTCGCGTCGACGGCGCAAATCCCTTGCACTGGAACATTTTCTCGTCAGTGGATCAGGGCTCGCCCAACATGATCGCGAGCTACACGATCCTGCCGCCGCTGCGCTGATCACAAATTCCTCCAGCAAGGTTATTGACCGTGTGCCAAATACGTGCAAGCATATTTGGCACACGGTCAATAACGACGATGTTTACCTGGCTGGAGGCCTGTCGTGTCGGATTCCGATCTCACTGCTGAACTGACAGAACTGCGTGCGCTTGCGCGCGAATTCTTCTCGAAGGAAGTCGCGCCGCGTTGGGAAGAGTTCGCTGAAAACGGCGCTCCGGACCGCAAGCTGTGGAACCGCGCCGGCGAACTCGGACTGCTGAACATTTCGATCCCGGAACAGTACGGCGGCGGTGGCGGCACGTTCGCGCACGAGGCTGCACTCATGGATGAGCAGGCCAAGGCCGGTGACACTTCCATGAACATCAGCGTCCACAGCGGCATCGTTGCTCACTACATCCACGCGTACGCGAGCGAAGAGCAGAAGCAGCGGTGGCTACCGAAGCTCGCATCCGGCGAGTTCGTCGGAGCCATCGCGATGACTGAGCCCGGCACCGGCTCGGACCTGCAGAACATCAAGACCAAGGCGATCAAGGAAGGTGACGAGTACGTCATCTCTGGCGCCAAGACCTTCATCACCAATGGCGCGTTGTGCGACCTGCTCATCATCGCCGCCAAGACGGACCCGAACCTCGGTGCGGCAGGTGTCAGCCTGATCGTCGCCGAGGTGTCCAACGAGACCCCCGGCTTCGAGCGGGGCCGCAAGCTCAAGAAGATCGGTCTGAAGGGGCAGGACACCTCCGAACTGTTCTTCGATGGCTTGCGCGTTCCGACCGCTAACCTTCTCGGCCCCGAAGAGGGCAAGGGCTTCATCCAGCTCATGCAGCAACTGCCGCAAGAGCGTCTCATCGTCGGAATTCTCGCGGCCGCCGCGTGCGAGATGGCTGTCGAACAGACCATCGAGTACACCAAGAACCGGCAGATGTTCGGCAAGACGCTGTTCTCGATGCAGAACACGAAGTTCGAGCTTGCCGAGGTCGCGACCATCGCGCACGTCGTCCGCACGTTCGTCGACGACTCCGTAGCCAAGCACCTGCGCGGCGAACTCGACGTCAAGACCGCTGCGATGGTCAAGTACTGGACGTCCGACCAGCAGATGATTGTCGTCGACCGCTGCCTTCAGCTGCACGGCGGATACGGCTACATGGAGGAATACCCCATCGCGCGTATGTTCGTCGACGGTCGAATCGGGCGCATCCTCGCTGGTTCCAACGAGGTCATGAAGGACCTCATCTCCCGCTTCCTCTGATTCGCGACGCGGATCAGAGGAGTTCCAACCTCTCCTACAAGGAATCAGATGACTGAAGCATTCATCTACGAGGCCATCCGGACCCCACGAGGGAAAGGCAAGGCCAACGGGGCGCTACACGGGATCAAGCCCGTGGCGCTTGTCACCGGATTGCTCGACGAGCTGTTCTCCCGGCACAGCGGGCTCGATCCGGCGACGATCGACGACATCGTTCTCGGTGTCGTCACCCCAGTCGGCGACCAGGGCGCAGATATCGCCAAGACCGCTGCCCTGGTCGCCGGACTGCCCGACACCGTTGCCGGCGTTCAGCTCAACCGCTTCTGCGGTTCGGGCCTCGAGGCCGTCAACACCGCAGCTCAGAAGGTGCGTTCGGGCTGGGACCAGCTCGTGATCGCCGGCGGCGTCGAGTCGATGTCCCGCGTCCCGATGGGCTCAGACGGCGGCGCCTGGGCGATGGACCCGCAGACCAACTACGACACCTACTTCATCCCGCAGGGCATCGGCGCAGACCTCATCGCAACGATCGAGGGATTCAGTCGCGAGGACGTCGACGCGTTCGCCGTCGCCTCGCAGGAGAAGGCCGCAGCCGCGTGGAGTGGTGGCTACTTCGCCAAGTCGGTCGTCCCGGTCAAGGACCTGAATGGTCAGATCGTGCTCGACCACGACGAGCACATGCGCCCGGGAACGACCCTCGCAGACCTCGCCGGCCTCAAGCCGTCGTTCGCCATGATGGGCGAGATGGGCGGCTTCAACGCCGTGGCACTTCAGAAGTACCACTGGGTCGAGAAGATCAACCACGTTCACCACGGCGGTAACAGCTCCGGCATCGTCGACGGTTCGGCAATCGTGCTCGTCGGAAGCGAAGCGGCCGGCAGACAAGCTGGTCTGACCCCGCGCGCCCGGGTTGTCGCAAGCGCCGTCAGCGGTGCCGACTCGACCATCATGCTCACCGGACCGGTCCCCGCGACCGAGAAGGTGCTGCGGATCGCCGGCCTCACGGTCGACGACATCGACCTCTTCGAGCTCAACGAGGCCTTTGCCTCGGTGGTCATGAACTTCCAGAAGAAGCTGCACATCCCCGAGGAGAAGCTCAACGTCAACGGCGGTGCGATCGCCATGGGCCACCCACTCGGTGCCACCGGCGCCATGATCACCGGAACCATGGTCGACGAACTCGAGCGCCGTAACGGCCGCTACGCACTCATCACCCTCTGCATCGGTGGCGGCATGGGCATCGCCACGATCATCGAACGGATCTGAACATGACCAACATGATCAAGTGGGAAATCGGAGAAGACCGCGTCCTCGTTCTGACGATGGACGACCCCAACCATTCGGCCAACACGATGAACGAACTCTTCGGCCCCTCGCTGGGTGCGACCGTCGAGCGGCTCGAGGCTGAGAAGGACTCCTTCGACGGCGTCATCATCACTTCGGCGAAGGACACCTTCTTCGCCGGCGCCGACCTCAACATCCTGATGAACGCGGGACCGGGCGACGAGAAGCAGATCGGCGACGCGCTCGACTTCCTCAAGGACTGCTTCCGCCGCATCGAAACACTCGGCAAGCCGGTCGTCGCCGCGATCAACGGCACCGCGCTCGGCGGTGGCTTCGAGGTCGCGCTCGCCGCACACCACCGCGTCCTGCTCGACAAGAAGGGCACCGTCGTCGGCCTGCCCGAGGTCTCGCTCGGACTCCTCCCCGGAGCCGGTGGTGCCACCCGCATCACCCGCATGATCGGCATCGTGCCCGGCTTCATGAACGTCATCGGCCAGGGCACCAAGCACAAGCCCGCCACCGCCAAGTCCATCGGCATCGTGGACGAGGTCGTCTCTACCCCCGAGGAAATGTTCGCCGCCGCGCGGGCTTTCATCGCCGCAAACCCAGATGCAACCCAGCCCTGGGATCGCAAGGGATTCCGGATTCCGGGAGGTACCCCCTCGGTTCCGTCCTTTGCCGCGAACTTGCCGGCGATCCCGGCAAACGTTCGCAAACAACTCAAGGGCGCACCCATGCCGGCGCCGCTCAACGCCCTCGCCGCGATGGTCGAAGGCAGCCAGGTCGACTTCGCGACCGCCTCGAAGATCGAGACTCGGTACTGCGTCGACCTCGCGCTCGGCAAGGTCTCGGGCAACATGATCAAGGCGTTCTTCTTCGACCTGAACGCGATCAGCAAGGGTTCGGCCCGACCTGAGGGCATCCCGTACCGCAAGCCCAAGAAGGTACTCGTCATGGGCGCCGGAATGATGGGTGCGGGCATCACCTACGTGCAGGCCATGGCCGGCATGGAGGTCGTCCTCAAGGACGTGACCCTCGAAGCCGCCGAACGCGGCAAGGGCTACTCGCAGAAGCTGCTCGACAAGGCCGTCGCCAAGGGCCAGATCACCGAGGCAAAGCGCGACGAGGTTCTCGCCCGCATCTTCCCGACTGCTGAGGCCGTCGATGCCAAGGGCTGCGACTTCGTGGTCGAGGCGGTCTTCGAGAGCCCCGAGCTCAAGAAGCAGGTCTTCGCCGAAATCCAGGACTACGTCGACGACGATGCGCTCCTCGGCTCGAACACCTCGACACTGCCGATCACCGATCTCGCGACCGGCGTGAAGCGCGAAGAAGACTTCATCGGTCTGCACTTCTTCTCCCCCGTCGACAAGATGCCGCTCGTGGAGATCGTCGTCGGTGAGAAGACCAGCGACGAGGCGATTGCCCGTGCGATCGACTACACGCTCGCCATCAAGAAGACCCCGATCGTCGTCAACGACAGCCGCGGATTCTTCACTAGCCGCGTCATCGGACAGTTCATGGACGAGGCACTCTCGCTCGTCGCCGAGGGCGTCCACCCGGCGTCGGTCGAGCAGGCAGCCACGCAGGCCGGCTACCCGGTCGGCGCGCTCGCTCTCGCCGACGAGATCAACATGAAGCTGCAGCAGAAGATCCGGAATTCGCTGCGCGAGAACCTGGTGGCCGAAGGCAAGCGCTGGGTCGAATCGAACGCATATCCGCTGGTCGACGCCATGGTGGACGTGCACAAGCGCCCGGGCCGGCTCGAGGGTCGCGGCTTCTACGAGTACAGCGAGGACGGCAAGAAGCTGGGCATCTGGCCTGGCCTCATCTCCCTGTACACCAAGGACGACCACGGCATTCCGTTCATCGACATGCAGGAACGCATGCTGTTCGCCGAGGCGATCGACACCGTTCGCTGCTTCGACGAAGGCGTTCTCCGCTCGGTCGCCGAGGCCAACATCGGCTCGATCTTCGGCATCGGATTCCCGGCCTGGACCGGTGGTGTCATCCAGTACATCAACCAGTACGAGGGTGGCCTGGCCGGATTCGTGGCTCGCGCCGACGAATTGCGGGCGAAGTACGGCGATCGCTTCGAGGTCTCGGATTCGCTTCGCGCGAAGGCTCAGGCAGGCGAGACCCTGAACTGACGAATTACCGACTGCGAGCCTTGCGATGACTGTTCACTCCCCTCTCCCTGGAGCAGAGCAGGAACCGCGATGGCACCGCATGGGGCCGGATGCGCGGCGGACTGACATCATGTCCGCCGCCATCCGGCTTTTCGGTGAACGACCATATGGTGACGTCTCGATCGCCGAGGTCGCGCAGGAAGCGGGGGTGGCTCGCGCGCTCGTCAATCACTACTGCGGCACCAAACGCGAGCTGTATCTCAGCGTCGTCAGACAGGTCGTCACGCCGCCCAATCCGGAGGAATTCACGCTCCTACCCGGCGGCACCCTCGCCGACCGAGTAGATCTCCTCGTCGATTGGCTGCTCACGACAATCGCGAGCTATGGCCGCACGTGGGTGACGGTCGTCGGTGCCGAGGGCATTGCCGCCGACGCCGAGCTCGCGCAGATCCTCGATGACGCCGACCGCACCGCGGCAGACCTGGTGCTCGACGCCGTCGAATTCAATGGCGGTGCCGAGTCACGCCGTTCTGCACACATTGCTGTTCTCTGCTTTGGTGCGCTTGCCAAGGCGACCGCGCGAGAATGGATCATCAAGCAGACGCTCACCCGCGAGCACGCTCATCGCCTGCTGACGACCACTCTGGTCGCCATCCTCGACGACACCCCCGATCTCGCCTACTTTCCGGAGGCCCAGTCCAATGGCCACTGAACACGTCACCTTCTGCCGGATCTGCGAGCCGTTCTGTGGGCTCATCGCAACCGTCGAGAACGGCAAGCTGCAGGGACTACGTGCCGACCCCGACCATCCGCTGTCGCAAGGCTTCGCGTGCCCGAAGGGCATCGCCTATGCCGGCGTGCAGAACGATCCGGACCGCGTCCTCCACCCGATGCGCCGACGTGCCGACGGTGAGTTCGAGCAGGTGAGCTGGGACGTCGCGATGACGGACATCATCCGTCGAACGAAGGCGATCCGAAAGGAACACGGCAACGAATCCATCGCCATGTACTTCGGGAACCCATCGGCGCTCAACTATTCGCACGCAATCTGGGTCATCGGACTCGCGGATGCGCTCGGAATTCGCCACGTCTACAGCGCGGGCTCGCAGGACACGAACAGCCGCTTCGTCGCCAGTCACCTCCTCTACGGCATGCTGACGGTCGTCCCGACGCCAGACGTCGAGAGCACCGAGTTGCTGGTCGTGTTGGGCGCCAACCCGCATATCTCGCACGGCAGCCTGTTCAGCGCTCCCCGCCTGAAGGAACGCATGCACGCGATCGTCGAGCGCGGCGGCCGAGTGCTCGTGATCGATCCTCGTCACACCGAAACGGCCCAGGACTTCGAGTGGCTGCCCGTGGTGCCGGATTCGGATGCCTGGCTGCTGCTGTCGATCCTCAACGTTCTGTTCAGTGAAGGCCGCGCCGACCTCGAGCGCCTGGCCGCCACGTCGACGGGTTGGGAGAAGCTGCGCACTCTCGTCGCCGATTTCCGACCCGAGCAGACCACGTCCCACACGGGTGTACCACCGGAAACCGTGCGGACTCTCGCGCGCGAGCTCGCGTCGAAGAAGGCGGCCGTCTACGGACGTCTGGGTACGTGCCAGGGGCAGCACGCCACGCTCGTCAACTTCCTGATGGACGCGGTCAACCTCGTCGCGGGCAATCTCGACACTCGTGGTGGGGCGGTCTTCGGCGAATCGAACATCGCGCCGCTCGAGGATCTCCTGGCCCGGACCGGAACCGCCACCGTCGACAGCTGGCGCAGCCGAGTCGGCGGACTGCCGGAGGTATTGAAGACCGAGCCCGCTGCCTTGATGACCGCCGAGATGACCGAGCCCGGTCCCGGCCAGATCAAGGCGATGTTCGTTTCGGCCGGAAATCCGGTGCTCTCGACGCCGGGCGGTCCGGCCCTCGAGAAGGCACTCGACAGCCTCGACCTCATGGTGGCGGTGGACCTCTATGTCAACGAGACGAACCGCCACGCCGACTATGTCTTGCCGAGCACTGCGATGTACGAGCGTGAGGACTTCGCGATCGCGAGCCAGACCTACTACATCAAGCCATTCCTGCAGGCCACCGCTGCGGTCGTGCCACCCGCCGGTGAAGCGCGCCCCGAATGGCAGATCTACGACGAGATCGCGCGCGGGCTGGGTACGCGCCCGGTACCGCTGAAAGCCGGCCGAATCGGCGCCCGTCTTGCCGAGTTCGCCCGGGTGCCGTTGACACCGGTCCGCCTCCTCGACAGCCTCATTCGCCTCGGACCCAAGGGTGATCTTTTCGGTCTGCGCCGAGGCGGCCTCACGCTGGAACGCCTCATCACGCGCTACCCCCACGGGGTCGTTCTGGCCGACCGCCAACCGGTCGGTCGCCTTCGGAAGGTCGTCCGGCACCGCGATCGGAAGGTCCACCTCGATCATCCCGAGATCCGTGCCGACATCGCGCGCTTGACGGCCCGCCAGGACGATCCCGACTACCCGCTGCATCTCATCGGACTTCGCGAGCTGCGGTCGGAGAACTCGTGGATGCACAACGTGCCCTCGATGCGCGCCGCCCGCGCACCACAGGCCGCACGCATGCACCCGGACAACGCCGCCGAGTTGGGTCTGGTCCACAACGGGATGGTGCGCCTCGTGTCGAAGAGCGGTGCGATCGAACTCCCCGTGATGGTCACCGAGGACATCAAGCCCGGTGTCGTCGCGGTGCCGCACGGCTGGGGCCACAAGGGCACCGGCACGTGGCGGCGCTCGAATGTCGAGGGTGGCGTGAACGTCAACGAGCTGATGTCGACCGACCCTCGCGATCTCGAACAGCTCGCCGGAATGTCGCATCTCAACGGCGTTCGAATCAGAGCTGAGCGCGTCACGGCAACGGAAGGCGTCTGACCATGGCTTATGTCATCGCACCACCGTGCGTCGCGGACTACTCGTGCGTCGAGGTCTGCCCCGCGGATTGCATCGAACCGCGGCCCGACGATCCGGGGTTCGACACCGCGGAGCAGCTCTTCATCGACCCGGCGCGGTGCATCGACTGCGAGGCCTGCGTCAGCGCCTGCCCGGTCGGGGCCATCTACAGCGAGTCCCGACTGCCGGAAAAATGGAGCGAGTACGTCACGATCAACGCGGACCACTTTGCGGGTGTGCGATGAACGCTCCGCTGAGAGTCGCCATCGTCGGCGCCGGACCGGCTGGCCTGTACGCGGCGTCGCACCTGCTCGAAGGCCCCGGCGGCACGTACCTGAACGGGCAGCTCCACTACCTTGTGCACCGGCCCGTCGAAGTCGACGTCTTCGACCGGCTGGTGACCCCGTGGGGGCTCGTGCGCCACGGCGTCGCGCCGGATCATCCGGAGAAGAAGCTGGTCCACACCGTTTTCGACGCGCTGCATCACCGCCCTTGGTTCCGGTACTACGGCAACGTCGAGGTCTGGCGGGACATCCAGCCGGCCGAACTCAGCAGCTGGTACGACGCGGTGATCTACGCGGTCGGCGCCTCGGGCGACAACCGGCTGGGCATCGCCGGCGAGGATCTGCCCGGCTCTTGGTCAGCCCGCGAGTTCGTGGCGTGGTACAACGGCCACCCGGAATATCGGAACGCGGACTTTCGGCTCGACCACAAGCGTGCGGTCGTCATCGGGAACGGCAATGTCGCGCTGGATGTCGCCCGAATCCTCACGCTGCCGATCGCCGACCTCGAACGCACGGACATCGCGCCACACGCGCTCGCCACACTCCGGAACAGTGCGGTTCGGGAGGTCGTCCTGCTGGGTCGGCGCGGGCCCGAGCACGCGGCATTCAGCAACCCCGAACTCGAAGAACTAGGCGACCTGCCCGGCGTCGACCTCGTGGTCGACAGGGCGGACGTACCCGAAGCCGCGACGCGAAAGCTCGCCACGCTGCGCCGGTTCGCCGAACGACCGCTCCACGGCCATGATCGTCGAATTGTCTTGCGATTCGATACTTCTCCACTTGAGATCAGGGGTCGCGAGCGAGTGGAGAGCGTGCAGGTCACGGGTGGGGACGTGCTCGACACCGGCCTGGTCCTTCGCTCGATCGGCTACTTCGGGCTGCCGATCGACGGGATCCCGTTCGATACTTCCCGTGGCGTGATCCCGAATGAGGACGGCCGGGTCGTCGGCCTGGACAGGACCTACGTCACCGGCTGGATCAAGCGCGGTCCCCGCGGCATCATCGGAACGAACAAGAAGTGCGCGCGCGACACCGTGCGAACGCTTCTGGCCGATGCGTCGACGACGGCCACCAGCCTTCCGGCGATGGAGGTAGAACGCCGCGTCCGAGAACGCCGTCCGGACTTTGTGAACGCCGTAGGCTGGCTTCGCCTCGACGATCACGAACGTCGCCTCGGCCGGCTCGCCCACCAGCCCCGACAGAAGGTGTGCGACCCAGCTGAGCAGCTCAGCCTGGCTAACGGATGAGCGCTGCGCCGATACCATGGCTGCAGCGTGAGAACCGGAGCGAAAGGAGGTGCCGATGACCGAGGTCGAACAAGAACCACGCTGGCGCCGCCTGGGACCGGACACACGTCGGAACGAAATCATGTCCGCCGCCATTCGACTGTTCGGCGAACGTCGGTACGGCGACGTCTCGATCGCCGAGATCGCGAACGAGGCCGGCGTCGCCCGGGCGCTCGTGAATCACTACTGCGGCACCAAACGCGAGCTGTACCTGAAGGTCGTGCGCCTCATGGTCACGCCTCCCCGTGTCGAGGAGTTCGAGATCCCGGTCGGCGGTTCGCTCGACGAGCGCCTGGATCTGGCGGTCGAGTGGCTGCTGACCGTCATCGAGGGCTACGGCGTGACGTGGGTCCGGATCACGGGCGCCGAGGGCGTCGGCGCCGACCCCGAGGTCCAGAAGGTCATCGACGACGCCGACCATCGCACTGCTGATCTCGTTCTCGATGCCGTCGGATATTCGGGAACGGCCACGCAGCGTCAGCAGGCGCACATTGCCGTCGTGTGCTTCGGGTCGATGGTCAAGGCCGTGGCTCGTGAGTGGATCGAGCGAAAATCGATCTCGCGAACCCAGGCACACGCGATGTTGTCGACGACGCTCCGGGCGCTGCTGCACAATCCTGGCGAGTAGCGGGGTCCTGCCCACCTACCATGACAGCGTGGTCAGGTTCCTTGTCATGTACCAACAGCCGACCGATGTCGACGCGTTCGAACAGCATTACCGGGACGTCCATATCCCGCTGGCGAAAGCCTTACCCGGACTCCGCCGATACGCGGTGAGCCGGAATGTCCGGCCGGTCCGCGGCGAGGCCTCGTTCTATCTGGTCGCCGAACTCGAGTGGGACGACATGGAATCCCTGCGGCGCGACTTCGCCTCACCAGAGGGCCGGGCGACCGCAGCAGACGTCGAAACGCTCGCACAGTGGAGCGTCGTCCAGAGCATGATCTACAGCCCCGAAAACGTCTGACTCTTCGTCGTCGTCGGGACGGCGCCGCCGATGCACAACGTCCCATCAGTGCAGTTACTCGGGTTGAACGGCGTCGTCATGCAGCTCCCCGGGGTGGCACACAGGTTCTCCGACAACGTCGACTGACAGTTTCCCGGCGTTGCGCAGGAATCCTGTTGTGGAGTTGTTGTCGACGGGACCGTCGTCACCGGGGCCTGGACCAGCGGCTCCTGCACGGACAGCTGCGGGGCGGGACGCTCCGCGGCAGCGGGCGGCGTCGTGACCGGAGCCGAGCGAGTGGTCGTGGGCGGTGTCAGTCCGCCGCCCGCATTGTCGACGCCCGAGATCGAGTCGAGTCGCCACTGCGCGCCCGTCAGCTTCACCACGACCTCTTCGAGCGTGAAGGTGAACGTGTCCGTCGTACTGCCATCCGGGCCCAACACGTTCTGAAAGACTTTGACCCGACGCGTCACCGAGTTGTCCGTGTCCTCCGGCGCGGCGGCCGGGTGGCTCTTCCCGACATAGACATCAGCGGTGATCTTGTCGCCGTTCTTCTTCCATTTCTGCCAGTCCGCCACGCTGTCCTGTGAAACCTTCTGAAGCGCGGCGTTGGCCTTGTCGGAAAGGAACGGCTCGGCACGGCTGAACGCCGCACCCGGACCGGAATCGACGGTCGGGTTCCACGTGAACATCGTGTCGATGGCCACCGTCATGATCTGCTCAGCCGCCGCCGGCAGCGGTTCATCGCCGGACCTGCCGCTGCAGGCTGCGGCAAAGAACGCCAAGACGGAGAACCAGACAAGGCGGCGGACGAAAGGCCGGTGCGATCGAACCAGTGCCATACGGCGTCACCTTACGGCGCCCTACCAGAACGTCGCGTGGACGTTATGGCATTGCAGCCGAAAGGTTTTCCGGCTGGTGCACGTGCCGTCGTGATCTAGTTCAATCCGCCCCGGATGCGCTCGAGGTACGCCAAGCGCCCGGCCGTGTCGCTCAACGGAATCGCCTTCTTCAGGCCCAGGATCGCCGATATGCGGTACTGCGCCGTCTCCGGCAGCAGCGAAATCGTCTTCAGTAGCGCGAAGCTGGTCCACGGCAGCACGTGCTGACCGTCGTTGCCGGTCGCCACATCCGACACGATCGCCTTCGCGATGTCTTCGGGATCGAGCATGCCGACGTTCTGAATGAACTTGTTCGCATTGAGGCCCGAGATGAGCTCGGTCCGAGTAAACGGCGGACAGATCGTCGTGACCTTGACTCCGTGCGGAGCGAGTTCCTGGTTGAGGGCGGAACCCAGTCCGACGACGGCATGCTTGGTCGCGCAGTACACCGCGACGCCCGGCGTGGCGACGATGCCCGCAACTGAGGCGATGTTTACCAGGTGGCCGTGCCCGCGGGAAGCGAAGAGCTTGCCGCCGATCTTCGAACCGAGGACCACACCACGAATGTTGATGTCGATCTGACGGTCCGACACCGCGTCAGATTCGTCGAGGAACGCGCCGGTCGGCATGATTCCGGCGTTATTGACGAGAACGTCGAGCTTTCCGAGCTGAAGTTCGGCCTCCTCGACAAACACCTCGAACGAATCGCGCGACGTGACGTCGAGCGACAGCCCAAGCGCGCCGATCTCCTTGGCGGTCTTCTGAACGAGGTCGGTGTCGACGTCACCGATGGCAACCTTCGCGCCCGCGGCGATGAACGCCTCAGCGGTGGCGCGACCGATTCCGCGTGCCCCGCCGGTGATGGCAACAACCTTGCCGAAGAGATTGCGTGAATTTCCCATGCTTCGATCAGACCAAGCACGGCGCGACTGCCGATAGAAAGGATCGGCCACCGCATTACGAATTTCGGCCAGCTTGGCTACCGTGAACCGATGGATCGCAAGTGGGACCTCCCCCGATCAGCGGCCAGCGCGGCGGTACTGATCGAACTCGGACGTGATTACGGAGTCCCCACGGATCAACTCCTCGCCGGCACCGGGATCGCGGTGGAGCTGTTGCGCGACCCCACCGGCGAGATCTCTGCGGCACAGGAGATCGAGCTCGCGAAGAACCTCGTCACCGCCCTCGGGCAGGTACCCGGACTGGGCCTCCGCGCCGGCCTCAAGTATCAGATCTCGACTCATGGTCTGTGGGGATTCGCCCTGACCACCAGTCCGACCGTCCGCGACGCCCTCACGATCATCGCGGCCTACCCCGAGTTGAGCTACTCGTTCTCCCGCATCACTGTCGAGAGTGGCCCCGATTCCGTAGCGCTCGTCTTCGACGACCACGACGTTCCGGCGGAGATCCGCTTGTTCAACAGCGAACGCGATTGGGGAATCCTGGTGAACCTCGCGCGCGCCTACCTTCCCGCCGCGATACCGGTTTCGAACGTCTCGGTGACCTGGCAGGCACCGCCGCATGCACACCTGTACCCCGAACTCCTCGGGGTCTCGCCCCGATTCGGCTCGCCCCGCGACGAACTCTCCGTATCCAGTGCGCTCGTCGATCTGCCCATGCCCCAGGCGAACCCCGAGGTCGCAGCGGTGTTCACCGCGCAGGCGGCTCAATTGCTCAACCGGCGACGCGAACGTCTTGGCACCGCCGGCGCAGTACGGAACGAGCTCCTGCGAACGCGACGCTTCACAACGGACCAGGACGAGGTAGCCCGGTCACTGAACATCAGTGTTCGAACTCTTCGGCGCCGTCTTGCCGACGAGGGCACGTCGTACCGGGAGATCGTCGCGGAAACTGCACGGCTTCTCGCCGAAGAGCTCCTGACATCCGGCCTGACAGTTTCCGACGTCGCACATCGCCTCGGATACTCGGGTGCTCCGGCATTCACCGATGCATTCCGAAGTTGGAACAACCTGACCCCAGGCGCATTCGCGCGACAAGCCCGCGCCTGAACGAAGAACGAGCCCGCTGCTGCTGGCAACGGGCTCGTTCTGCGGGATTCTGTTATTCGTTGAAGCTCACGTGGACGTGGTCCATGTGGTTCGCGGTCGGCGATCCACGGTCTTCCATGGGCTGCCAGTCTCCACCGGGGTAGCGGATGCGCTGCTTGTAGATGACGTACTTGACGTTGAACTCCGCGCCGTGGGCGAGGATGAACTCCGCCAGAGCGTCACCGGCAACCTCATCGCTGATCATGCAGTCGATGGCGGTACCGGTGCCGTGGTCCTGGTCGCCCGCACGGAAACCACCGAAAGCGGTGACCTGCGGGAAGAGAACGCAGAGGGCCAGATAGCCGTGCTTGGTGGTGGCAGTGATGCCGAGCTCGTCACCCGGGCCGTACTGGCAGACGGGCGGCGGCGGTGCGATCGGGAGCGGTGCAGCCTTGGGCAGCGGGAACTTCGGAGGTGCAACCGTCACGAAGCCGATGGACGCTGCGACACGTGCATGCGGGACTGCGGCCGGCTGAGCAGCCGCCGAGTTCGTGGTGGCCAGGAGAATACCCAGGGCTAGCGCAACCTGTCCCTGCATCCTTTTGAAGGGGAGCCGGTACATATCGTGAGCCTGTCCTTTCTGGTCAATTACGAGAATCAACTTAAAGGACCCTGAATATTCAAAGCAAATATCTCTAAACAATAAACTTTCGCATACTTGACAAACTTTAGACATGCTCACCTGGGGATATGCACCCATACCGCAAGCAGTGTGGCGAAGTAAAGTGCGACATCCGTCACGTTTGGCGGATTGCTCGACGGGGTAAATTGAGGCCTCGCTCACAGTCCGCGCGCACATTCGGAGATTGTGCTAATCCTCGCGGCATTCATATCGAATTCAGATTGCGAAAGGATTGCGCTGGCAAAGGAATGGTCGAGGAAATGCGACTCAGCATGCAAAAGGCCGGGTCGGAGCGTCGCGCCAGCCGTCGGAGTGCAATTCTGGAGGGCATGAAGCTCGCTGAAGCAACGAAGCGATCAGTTGACGAGCTGTACTACGTGATGTTGTGCGCTCGGGCCGGTCTACTCAAGCCGATCCCGCCGCACCGCCTGGCCGCGATCGGCCTCGCAGTACAGAAGTTCGGCGGTGTCGGCGGGCTCGCCCAGCTCGCCGCAGCCCGCTATCCCAAGCGGCCGGCGCTGATCGACGAGCTCGGCTCCCTCACCTTCCACGAGCTCGATCAGCGCACGAATGCGCTGGCCAACGCCTGGCGGGCGAAGGGGCTCCGGTCTGGACAGAGCGTCGCGATCCTCGTTCGCAACCACCGCGGGTTCCACTATTCGGTATTCGCCGCCGCGAAATGTGGTGCGCGGATCGTCCTGCTCAACACCGACTTCGCCGGCCCGCAACTTCGTGAAGTCCTCGACCGCGAAGGTGCGGAAGTGCTCGTCTATGACGAGGAATACGCGCCCCTCCTCGGCGGGATCGAGCCCCGTTGCGGTGCATATCTCGCGTGGACGTCGAGCCCCGGACCGAACACTCTCGACGGCCTGATCGCGGCCCATCCGACGCGGTCGCCACGGTCTCCCCACAAGAAGGCGAAGATCGTTCTGCTGACCAGCGGAACGACGGGCACGCCGAAGGGCGCATCGCGCGGCGAGCCGCACTCGTTGTCCCCCATCGGCACCATCCTCAGCAAGGTTCCGTTCAAGACCGGCGAGATCACCGAGTGCCCGGCGCCGCTGTTCCACACCCTCGGATTCGCGCACGCACTTCTCGCCGTCGGGCTCGGTTCGACGCTTGTCATCCGCCGCCGCTTCGATCCGAAGGCGGTCATGGAGAGCCTCCGGACGAACGGCGCGACCGCCATGATCGCCGTTCCCGTGATGCTGCAGCGTCTCGTCGATTCCCTTCCGGATGAGCGTCAGCAAACGAAACTGCGCATCATCTTCGTCGCCGGCTCACAACTCGGCGCTCCCCTGTGTCAGCGCGTCACGCGGGTCTTCGGGCCGGTCATCTACAACCTGTACGGCTCGACCGAGGTCGCGTACGCGACGATCGCCACGCCCGATGACCTGGCGTCCGAACCGGGCTGTGTCGGCAAACCGGTGCACAGCGCGGTGGTCAAGATCTTCGACGGAGACGGCAAAGAGGTAACGACCGGCACAACCGGACGCATCTTCGTCGGCAACGACCTGCAGTTCGAGGGGTACACCGGCGGCGGCGACAAGCAACGCATCGCCGGTCTCATGTCCTCGGGCGACGTCGGCCACTTCGACTCGTCGGGTCGCCTCTTCATCGACGGTCGCGACGACGACATGATCATCAGCGGTGGTGAGAATGTCTTCCCCGGCGAGATCGAGGAACTGCTCGCTGCGCATCCCGCTGTGCTCGAGGTCAGCGCGATCGGCATCGACGACGAGACGTACGGCCAGCGCTTGTGTGCGTTCATCGTGCGGCGCGACGGCGTGACGCTGTCCGAGGACGACGTCCGCGACTACGTCCGCGCGCACCTCGCCCGCTTCAAAGTGCCGCGAGACGTCGTGTTCGTCGATCTGCTTCCCCGAAACCCGACCGGCAAGGTTCTCAAGCGAGAACTGCGCGTGATCGCAGCCGGCCGGAAATAGACTTCAAGCGTGCGCGCCGCCTGGGTCGTCCTTGTGTCGGCGCTGGCTGCCGCGTGCAACTCCCCGGCACCGGCCGATGACCACGCCGCGATTCGTCACGTGCTCGACCAATGGCCGAAGGACTTCGCCGCAAAGAGGATCGACCAGGTGTGCGGACTCTTCGCGCCGGACACCGTCGTCATCTACCCGGACAGTGCCGACCGCGACTACGCCGCCACGTGCGACCAGTTCCGTCGTGTCTTCAGTGGACCGAACACCTTCACCTACGCGGCACCGGAGATCCACGAGATCCTCGTCGACCACGACCTCGCCGTCGTGCGGCTGATCTGGCGGCTGGAAGTCCGCGACCCGCAAGGCGCAGTCCTCGAGAAGACGAACGAGAACGGCGTCGACGTCTTCGCGCGCCAGCCCGACGGCTCCTGGAAGATCCGCATCTCGCACGCGTTTCCGGTGCCATGAGCTCGCCCGGCGACTCGTTGATCGCACGCCTTGATCGAATCCCGATCTGGCCGTATGGCACACGCCTGCTGGTGATCATCGGCGCGGGGTACTTCTTCGCCTACTTCGACATCGTGACGATCGGGCTTGCGCTGCCGGTCATCACCGACCAGTTCCACATCTCGATATCCGCCGCATCGACGGCAGTGACGAGCAGCCTCGTCGGCTACATCGCCGGATCGCTTGCCGCGAGCCGACTGGCGGACCTGCGCGGTCGCCGCATCAGCCTGTTGCTGTCTGTCGGCATGTTCACCCTCGGCACGGTCGGCGCGGCTTTCAGCTTCACGCTTCCCTGGCTCGTCGGATTCCGGTTCCTCGCCGGTATGGGTATCGGGGCGGAGATCGCGGTTGTGACGACGTATGTCGGCGAGCTCGCCCCGGCCAGGCTGCGCGGTCGCGCGACGAGTCTCGTCGGGGTGATGGCGTTCGCCGGGTTCGCGGTGGTGCCCGTTGTCGCACGATTTCTCGTTCCTGCGTTCGACGACGGTTGGCGCGTGCTGTTCCTCGTCGGCGCTGCCGGTGGTCTGACCGTCGCATGGTTGCGGCGCAACATGCCGCCGTCCGCGCGGTGGCTCATCGCGCAAGGACGGTTCGATGAGGCCGAAAAGACTGTCACGGCTGCCGAACTTCACGCACAGAGTCGCCTTTCCGCAAAACTGCCCGTCATCCCGACCGTCGTGCCAGTGGCGCCGGTTCCCGTACGTAAGTACGTCCTGGCCCTCTTCACGGTCATGTGGCTCATCTATTACGTCGGCAACTACGGCTGGCTGACGATGGCGCCGACGCTGCTGACGAAGCACGCCGGATACAGCCTCACGTCGAGCCTGACCTTCCTCGTCGTGACCGGAACCGGGTTCGTCGTCGGTGCCGGGCTGGCGGCGGTGACCGGCGACCGACTCAACCGAAAGCTCCTGAACGCCGGTGCGGCCACCGTCTGGTCCCTTGCGCTGCTGGCGATCGGTGTCATCGGAAGCCCTGCCGCGGTCATGATTTTCGGCTTCGTGTCGTCGGCGACCATCGGTTACCTCGTGCCGCTCATGTACGCCTACACGGCCGAGCATTTCCCCACGAACAGCCGTGCGACAAGCGTCGCGATCGCGGACGGAATCGGTCACCTCGGCGGAGCCGCGGCCCCTATCGCCGTGCTCTGGGCGGCGAACCGCAGCGGTTTCGTGGGCGCGTTCGTCCTCATGGCCGTGACGGGTGCCGTCACGGTGGCATTGTTGCTGCTCATCCCCGCTCAAACCGCCGAAGGTTAACGGCTCTTTTCCGTTCGAAAAGCCCGCGTGAGGCAATCGCGAAAATCGGACACCAAGAACCAAGATCGGCCTACGCTTGCCACGGCACCCTGCCGCGATCTTGAACTCAGGGAGACCCTGATGAAGAACTTCCCCACAGGTATCCAGCTCGCAGGCGGCCGACTCCGCCGTCGTCGATCGGCCCTGCCCATCGCACTGCTCGCGACCGCCGCGCTCGCGGCTGGCTGCTCATCGTCCGACGGGTACTCGCTGGACCCCCCGAAGAACGAAGCGCCTCCGATGGAGGAGGCCGGCAGCCAGCTGCCGGACGACAGCGTCAACAAGGCACTGGCCAAACTCGACGATCTCATCAACGACACGCTGAAGAAGTCGGGTGTGCCGGGCGTCGCCACCGCCGTCGTGCACGAAGGGAAGATCGTCTACGCAAAGGGATTCGGCGTTCGGAATGTCGAACACCCGGACCAGAAGGTCGACGCGGACACCGTCTTCCAGCTCGCGTCGGTATCGAAGTCCGTCACGTCGACCGTCGTGGCCGCGGAGATCGCCAAGGGCAACGTCACGTGGGATACGCGCGTCACCGAATCGATGCCCGACTTCCAGCTCGCCGATCCCTGGGTCTCGACGCACGTCACGGTCGGCGACGGACTGTCCCACCGCACGGGCCTACCCGGCGCCGCGGGTGACAAGCTCGAAGACCTCGGCTATGACCGAAGCTATGTCCTCGGCCATCTGAGGCTTCACAAGCTGAACCCCTTCCGGATCTCGTACGCCTACTCGAACTTCGGATACACGATGGGTGCGGAAGCAGTCGCGAAGAAGGCCGGGAAAGAATGGGCCGACCTCGCCGCGGACGACATCTACAAGCCGCTCGGGATGAATTCGACGAGTTCGTGGTTCAAGGACTTCGAGAAGCGGGAGAACCGCGCGACACTGCACCAGAAGATCGACGGGAAGTTCGTGCCCGGCCTCGTTCGCGACCCCGATCAACAGGACCCCGCGGGCGGTGTCAGCTCGTCGGTCAACGATATGGCGAAGTGGCTGCAGCTCGTTCTCGGCGACGGAACCTTCGAGGGCAAGCAGATCTACAAGCCGGAAGACTTCCAGCCGGCCGCAACCGTACAGATCGTGGCGAGGCAGCCGAAGAACTTGGAGTCCCGAGCCGGTTTCTACGGCTTCGGATGGAACGTCCTGACGGGGCTGACCGGACGAACCGGCTTCAACCACTCCGGCGCGTTCGTGTCCGGTGCGGCGACCAACGTGTCGGTCATCCCGTCCGCCAAGGTCGCCATCGTCACCCTGACGAACGCCTGGCCGTTCGGAGTCCCGGAGACGATCAACGACAGCTTCACCGACCTCGTGCAGTACGGCTCGATCAAGCTCGACTACCTGAGCCTCATGAGCCAAGTGATGGCGCCCCTGCTCGCGCCGGTCGGGTCCCTGGTCGGTCAGAAGGCCCCGGCCAACGCCAAGCCGGCCAAGGCGAACGCGGATTACGTCGGCACGTACGGCAACGACTACTACGGTCCCGCCGCGATCCGCGAGAAGGACGGCGGTCTCGAACTCGCGATGGGCAAGGGCCTCGAAAAGACGCACAAGCTCACCCACTGGGACGGCGACACCTTCACATTCGACCTCGACACCGAGAACGCACCGCCGGGATCGATCTCGAAGGCGACGTTCGAAGGCAACACCCTCAAGCTCGAGTACTACGACGACGATGGTATGGGCACGTTCACGAAGGAATAGGGCGATGTTCCGAAAGATCGTCGTGGCCGGGTGCGCCGCCGCTTTGGTGGCGGCGTGCACGTCCAACAACGGCTCGCCGTCGTCGGAGTCGGCGGCGAAGTCCGCGGACCCGGCTAAGGCTGCCCAGATCACGCAGCTCGTCGACGACTACATGAACGAAGCGCACCTGAAGTCTGTGCTTCTCAAAGTGTCGGTGGATGGCAAGGACATCATCACGAGGGCCTTCGGCGAGTCCATGACCGGCGTACCCGCCACGACCGACATGCATTTCCGCAACGGTGCGGTCGCCATCTCGTACGTATCCACCCTGCTGATGGTTCTCGTCGACGAGAAGAAAGTCAGCCTCGACGACAAGGTGTCGAAATACCTGCCTGACCTGCCTAACGTCGAGAACGTCACGCTCGGCGAGCTCGCGCAGATGACGTCGGGAGTCCACGACTTCGTGCTGGGCAACCCCGAGTTCGACACGATCGCGAACGCCGACCCGTACAAAGCGTGGACGACAGAAGAGCAGCTGAATCTCGCGATCCACAAGCCTCTGTGGTTCGAGCCCGGGACCAACTTCAGCTATGCCCACACCAACTACGTGGTGCTCGGGCTCGCCCTCGAAAAGGCGACCGGCAAAAAGATGGCCGACCTCCTCAAGGAGAAGGTGCTCGATCCACTCGGGCTGAAGAACACCAGGTCGAGTGACACCGCCGAGATCCAGCAGCCGGTGTTGCACGCTTTCACATCGGAGCGACGGGCGTACTTCAACATTCCCCCGGACCAGACGCTCTACGAAGAGTCGACGTACTGGAACCCCTCGTGGACGATCAACCACGGCGCGATCCAGACCACGGACATCACTGATCTGCACACCACGGCGATTGCCATCGGTACCGGAAAGCTGCTGTCACCGGAGTCGTACCAGAAGATGGTGACCACTGACCTTCGCGGCAAGACGAAGCCAGTCGCAGGGTGCTTCACCTGCGTACAGCTCAACGACTACCGCACGTATGGTCTCGGAGTCTGGATCACCGGCGACTGGATCTTCCAGAACCCGCTCTTCTGGGGTTACGCAGCGGTCGACGCCTACCTGCCGAAAGGCAAGGTCGCGATTGCGGTTGCGGTCACCTATGAACCAGAGGCTTTCGACAGTCAGGGCGGGTACAAGAATGGTGGCGACGCGCTGTTCCGCAAGATCGGTGCGCTCCTTGCGCCCGAGGACGCTCCCCCAGTAGCAGCGACGTCAGAGACTCAGGGGAACTAGCCCGAATCGTGACGATTGGCCTGCAGAATTCGCAGGGCAATCGTCAGAATCTGCGGAGCTCGGCACGCAACTGGAGAAAGCGGAACAATCCCGGCTTCCCGACGATCGCTTCGTACCGCTCGACAACCTCGTCGACGAAGGCGGGGCGGTCTGCTTCCGGCAGTTTCGAAGTCCAGTCTGTGAACCCCACGGTGCACCACCGGGTGAACTCCTCGCGGGAGGCGAAGTCCCATTCCCGATCAACCACGGAGCGGCTCACGACCTCGAGTCCCGCATCCCCGACGACCGATGGCAGAGAGTCGGGATCGATGTGGACATACGGCGGCTCGAATCCCGACAAAGCCGATGACCAGCGCGAATCGCGAGCGACGTCCATGGCCACGTCCTCGACACTCGGCCGCTCTCCGTCGCACACATACTGAACCAGCACGCGTCCTCCAGGCTTCAGTGCCGCCGCAATATTGCGGTACGCACGTACCTGATCCCGCACCCAATGCAGCGCATTGAACGACACCACGAGGTCGAACTCCCGCGGGTACTCCATCGTCAAGACGTCACCGGTCTCGAACCTGACATTCGGCTGGTCGCCCGCGGATCGCGCGGCCGAGATCATCCGAGGCGACGGGTCGACGCCGAGCACCGAACCGTCCGTGACCTTCGCAGCGATCAGTCGCGTGACATATCCATCGCCGCAGCCGACGTCAAGGACACGTTCATCGCCGGCGACGCTGACCGTCTCCAGCGATGCCGTGGCCATGGCCCGCTGTAACCCACTGATGTGGGCGTAGCCGGCACCGTCCCAGTCGGTCAATTGCCCCCTGTCGTGCCCGTCGGCGGCGCGTCGTCCGGCGCGAGTTGTTTTCCGATGAGCCGGAACAGAGCATCTCCGCCGTTCCCATACTGACCTTCAGCATTGAACGCTTCCGGCTTGTAGGTGACCGCGACCGCGATCGCGATCTTGTGCTTCGGCAGATAGGCGTTCACCGCTGCATAGCCATAGAAGAGCGGGTTCTGGTAGAGCCATTCGCCCGAGATCCACAGTCCGAGGCCGTAGGTCTGGAACTCGTTGAGCGGTCGGCAGTTCACGCAGCCCGGTAGCGATGTCGTCTTTCCACGGAGGTCTGTCGTCGTCATCAGCTTGTACGACTCCGGCGAGAGCAACTTGCCGGTTCCCACCGCGACCGCGCTCTTCTCGAGGTCGTAGATGTTCGACGTCTGAATAGCACCGTGTGCGATCGTCCACGAGGGGTTCCAGTACGTCGACTCTTCGTAGAACTGCTGGTCAGCCGGGATGTTGAAGAATCCCCGGCGCTCGGAGCTGAACGCGTGCAATACCGGCTGCGGGATCTCGGCCGTCAGATTCGGCTTGGTGTTCTTCAAGTCCAGCGGGTCGAGGACCTCTTGCTGAAGTGCATCGGCGAGCGGCTTGCCGGTCACCTTCTCCATGACGAGTCCGAGGATGACGTAGTTGGTGTGCGCGTAGTCCCAGTTGGTGCCGGGTTTGTACCAAAGGGGCTTGTTGATCGCGAAATCCAATTGCTCCTGGGTCGTCCACATCCGGTACGGGTTGGCGATCGCTTGCTCGCCGAACTCCTGGTTGCCGATGACGAAGTCCTGGTAGCCCGACGTCATCTGAGCGAGCTGGTGAATCGTCACCTCGTCGGCGTGCGGGATGTCCGGCAAGTACTTCGAGAGCTTGTCGTCGAGGCTCATCTTCTTCTGGTCGACGAGTTTGAGCAGCAGCGTCGACATATACGCGATCGCGACCGCTCCATTGCGGAAGTGCATGTCCGTGGTCGCGGGTACACCGGTCATCGACTCACCACGTGCCGCGGTGACGATCTCCTTGCCGTCGATCGTCACACGAACGATCACGGCCTTGAGGTGCGCTTCCTTCATGTAGTCATCGACGATCTTCATGACGTCGTCGGCCTTGGCCTTGTCCTGCGTGGAGAACGTCGATCCGGCCGCGGGACTTTCCGATCCCGGTGAAGAGCCGTTGGAACTGCAACCTGCGACGAGGGCGAGCGCGCACGCGGAAACCAGAACTCGTCGTTTGAAGGACATACGACGAGTGTGGGCGCAAGATCACTTGTGACGTGTCCGTTTTGGACTTATTCGATCTTCAATTTGTCGCGGAGGGCATCGCCATGTCCGACATTGATGTTCTCATCGCCGGTGCTGGCCCGATCGGCCTCACTGCCGCCATCGAACTGAGCCGCCGCGCAGTCCGATTCCGGATCGTCGATCCCCTGCTCGAACCACTTCAATACGCCAAAGCGGTGGGCGTCCAACCGCGCACGATCGAGATCTTCGAAGGAATGGGCGTCGCTCGCCAGATCCTCGATGCCTCCATTCCGTTGATCGGTCAGCTCGTTTACGTGAACGGTGAACCCACCGGACGAATGGAAATGTCCCTGCCCTCGGATGTGCCGTTCGAGTCCATCGGGATCCCGCAGTATGCGACCGAGAGGGTCCTGACCGAGCATCTTCGGTCACTCGGTGGGCACGTCGAGCGAGGCACCCAACTGACCGCGTTCACGCAGGACGACGACGGCGTGACCGCCACGCTGACGTCCGATCGTGGCGAGGAGACAGTCCACGCGCGGTATCTCATCGGCTGCGATGGCGCGCACAGCATTGTGCGAAAGACGTTGGGCCTGACGTTCGAAGGCGGGGCCTTCACCGAGCAGTACATGCTGGGTGACGTCGAGGTCGACTGGTCGCTACCCCGCGGGTACGCGATCCGCGCGACGCACCAGACCGACGGCAAGGTCGACGACGCGCTCATCTGCATTCCACTGCCGGGCCGCCACCGCTATCGCATGTCGATGCTCGTGCCCGACGAGCTAGCCTCGGCGCCCGCGGGCGACAAGATCGCCCACGGTTTCGAGGGATCGCGGAAACCTGAACTCCACCACATTCAGGCCGTTCTCGATCGGCTCGCTCCCGAGCCGACAACCGCTTCGAATCTGCGCTGGTCATCGGTGTTCCGGATCAGTCACCGAATCGTGGACGCGTATTCGAAGGGGCGCGTCTTCATCGCCGGCGACGCCGCCCACATCCACCCGCCGACCGGCGCGCAGGGCATGAACACCGGAATCCAGGACGCACACAACCTGGCGTGGAAACTCGCGCTGGCCGTCGATGGGATCGCGGCCGACGGACTCCTGGACAGTTATGACGCCGAGCGGCGTCCGGTGGGCGAGGAAGTCGTCGGGCGTACGGTCCGAAACGCGCGGGAAGGCATCGGCGCCGGTCAAAGTGATCCGACATACGTGGCGCGTCGTGAAGCCCAACTGCTGATCGATTACTCGGACAGCCCCATCGTCACCCAGACTCTCGCCGCGGGCGAAGGTCCGGTGCCGGGGACCCGCGCCCCTGATGCGACGGGTCTGCGCCGCGAGTCCATGGTTCCCGATGTCCGGCTGTATTCGCAGCTCAGCCGACGCGACCACACGACGCTGATCTACGCGAACGACGGCGCTGACGTGAACGCGTTCGAGAACCTGGCGGATCTCATCACCACCACCGCGCACGGGCGGATGGATGTGTACGTCGTCGCAGCACCCGACGCCGAACTCGACGACACGACGCTTCCGGTACTGCGCGACGCCGCAGGTGAATTCGCACGCTTGTACTCCCCGAGCCCGTCGGAGGCGTTCGTGCTTCGTCCCGACGGCTACCTCGGCTACCGCGGCGATTCCGCGGCGGGAATCGCCGAGCACCTCCGGCGAATCTTCCGCTAGCTGATCGGGCTATCCCATCGTCGGCGGGCGGTCGGGTACGAGTTCGGTTGCGATCGCCTTGCCGATGGGCAACGCGTTGTCGACAGCTGCATTCGACGTCGGTCCCAAGCTGCAGTAGACGATCACGAGGGTCTTGCTGGTGGTGTCGTAATAGACCGCGCCGTGATAGCCGCCGTACGCCGGGTTCATGAATATCCAGTCACCGTCGTGCACGACGCCATAGGCGAAGAACTTCGTCTTGGTGAAGGGACCGATACCCGCCGTCGACGGCTCCATCATGGCGCTGAACTGCTCCTTCGAGACCAGCTTGCCGGTCATGAGCGCCCGGATCCAGGTCGCGACATCAGCGACGGTCGTGTTCATGTTGCCGCTGTGGATGAACGCCGTCGGGTTCCAGAACGTCGAGTCCTCGAAGACTCCGCGCTCGTTGGTGTAGCCGTGGAAGATCGGGTCGTTCATCTGTGGCGTGAGCATGACTTTGCTGTGCTTCATACCCAACGGATCGAGGATTCGTTCCTGAATCAGGTCACCGAGCTTCTTACCGGTCGCCTTCTGGAGCACTTCCCCGAGGAGGACGAGGTCACTGTGCGCATAACCAAAGTTCGTCCCAGGATCGAACAGCGGTGGACGCGCGTTTGCGTATCCGAGCAATTCGTCGGCGGTGAAACCCTTGATCGGGTTCGCGTAAAACGCTTTGTTCCACTCCGGATCGGTCACGTAATCCGAGATCCCTGAGGTGCTGTCCGCCAGCATGCGTGGCGTGATCTTGTCCGCACGCGGGAAGTCCGGGAAGTACTTGGCGATCGGCTCGTCCTGTTTGAGAACGCCTTCGCCATCGAGTTGCAGGAGAACCGTCGACAGCATGGGTTCCATCGGCTGACCGATTCGAACCTGCATGTCCACGTTGGCCGGGACACCCACCGGCGAACCGCCCAATCCACCGACCGCGACGACGTCATCGCCACGCCAGGCTCCATAGACGACGCCGGTGAGGTCGAGTTCCTTCATTTTCGCTTCGATGATGTCGACGACTTTCTCGCCGCCGGGACCGAGGTCGACGCCGTCTGCGGCCTCGGCACCGGTGCTCTTTTCGGCGCCTTTGTCGGTGCTGCCGGAGCTGCACGACACGAGTCCGAGTGACATGACGACCGCGAATGCCGCGCTGGCGAAACGAAGCAAGCCACGATGGTTCGAAAGGCTCATGAGAAGCCGTCCCTTCAAGGCACAAAAATGCGCGGGCCGATTCTCCTGGAATCTACCGGCTGCTCCGTACCCGCGAGAGTGATCTTGCCCGATCGCGCATTTTTCTCCCGCGCGCGGACAATTCTCTCCCCGAGCTTTTTATTGCACCGCGAGAAGGTCAGTCGACTTCGAGCTCGACCAGCCTCGACCACCCCGTCGCACCTTCGATCGTCGTGCTGACGACCACCGGCGTCGCGCGGACCAAGGGACGAATGACGTTGAGCGCCTTCTGAAAGTGTGCGCTGGTCACATGCGCTTCACCGGCGCCGTCGGCGAACGCCTCGACGAGAACGTAGGTCGTCGGGTCGTCAGCGCTGCGTGACCATTCGAACCAGAGATTGCCGTCTTCCCGCCGGGTTGCCTGCGTGAACTCGTCCACGGTGCTGAGCCATTCGTCTGCATATTCAGGCTTGACCGGAAATTTGACGACAATGAATATCACGCGAATAACTGTAAACGCGCGGACGGTAGAATTTGCCCGTGGTCCACGCGATATTCCAGGACATGATCGACCGGGGTCGCCTGCCGACGTTCTTCCTGTTGGCCAGCATCGTCCTCGCGTTCGTCTTCATCCGATTCAGCACCCGGATGATTCGCGCAGAGGCGTCGTGGTGGCCGGGCAATGTCTCGATGGGCGGACACCATGTTCACCACGTCGTGTTCGGATTCGGATTCATGTTCGCCGGCGGGTTCGGCCTCATTGCGGTCGCCGCCGACTTGGGCGCTATGACCGCGTGCATCTTCGCGTCGCTCTTCGGGATCGGCACCGCACTCGTACTCGACGAGTTCGCGCTGGTCCTCCACCTACGCGACGTCTACTGGACCGAGGAAGGCCGCAGTTCCGTCGACGCGGTGTTCGTCGCGGTCGCGTTCACCGGTCTATTCCTGCTCGGATTCCATCCGCTGGGGATCATCGCCGACTTCGACACTCTCCGGCATGAGGACCACAGCCTCGTGATGGTCGCGATTGCCGCCTTCTTCTTCGTGGCTCAGCTCCTGCTCGTCGTCATCGTGATCCTGAAGGGCAAGCTCTGGACGGGTTTTCTGGGCATGTTCTTTCCACCCGTGCTCTTCATCGGAGCCGTTCGCGTCAGCCGCCCCGACGCACCCTGGGCCAAGAAGTTCTACGAGGCCAAACCGGCGAAAAAGACGCGTGCCATCGAGCGCGAGCATCGACTTCGGGAGCCGATGATCCGACGGAAGATCCAGGTTCAGGAAGCGTTGGCCGGAAAGTTCGGCGACTAATGCTTGCTCGTCGCGAGCTTCACGAACTGGCCGATCGATGCCTTCGGCAGGTACGCCCGCGTCAGCGCGATGCCGATTCGCGGTAGATCAGCTTCGTCACGGAAGCACATGAACACCGGCTCATAGCGGGGATGGAACTTCTTCTTGAACGCGTGCAGTGAGCGGAAGCCGTAGAACGGCTCCATGGCCGCTCCGAGCGTGTCGAGCAAACGGTCCATCGTGGCGACGTCTTCCCCGCTGTCGCTGCGTGCCAGCGGGGCACCGGACAGCGAAACGAACACCGCACCTTGGGCTTTGAACGCCAACGCCGACTGTCCGATGAGGAATTCGACGACCGGCCGGAAGCCGTCGGTGCGGCGGCGCATGAGGTCCAGGGTCCAGCCGACGGAACCGTCCGGAAGGCGAGCCGGCAACCAAGACAGGAATCCGTGCACACTTCCGGTCTTGTCAACGGCAATCGCCACGCGCACGGCGGGATCGAGCGCCTCCTCGACGCTGCCGAGGGTGAAGCCCATTTCGGGCAGTCCCTTGTCGCCGACCCACGCCTCGGAGATCGCACGGATCTGCGCCAGTACGGAGAACGGTTCCTCCGACAGGTTGACCAGCCGGAATTCGATGCCTTCCTTTGCCGCGCGATTGATCGCGGTGCGAACGTCCTGCCAGGACTTGCCCGTGAACGCGAGGTTCGGCAGGTCGACGATCGTGTCTTCGGCGATCTGGATCGAACGCCACCCCGCCTCCTCGGCTCGCTCCGCGGTCGGCTTGGTGACGGAAAACAGACACGGCGTGAGTCCCTGGGATTCGACCAGGGTCGTGAACTCGACGATCGTCGCCTCGGCCAACTCCGGCGGTCCGACCGGGTCGCACAATCCGATGACCACTCCCGCGTGCCGCTGGTAGGCCATCATGCTTCGGCCCTCGTTCGTGAAGAGGTACGAATTCCCCTCCCACGTCACCCACCACGACATCGTGCTGCCACCCGCGGTCGTCAGGAGTGTTCGCGCAGTGTTCTGCGGATCGGCGAGTCCGGTGTGCAGGCGGCGACGCGCCGGGACCCGGAACGCCCACCGCCCGGAGATCAAGAGCGCCAGTTCGACGACCCACAGCAACGCCGTTCCGACGGTCACACCGCCGAACCCGTCCCAATCCCGGGTGACCGCGACGGTCACCACGACGATCGCGGTGGCGACGACGTCGAGCGTGCCAAAGACGACGATGACCCACCACGCCCACGCGCGGCCGGTCCGCAGTTGACCCGCGACGAGTGCGATCACCGCGAGCTTCACGAGGAGTCCGGCAAGCGACCACTCCTCACCTTCGGTCGGGCCGAGCGGCCCATCCTGCGGAGTCAGCGGGATAACCGCTTCGGCCAACGCGATGACCACCAGGCCGAGGAATGCGAGCATTCGGATCTCGCGCCGAGTGCGCGGTTGCGTACCGGTTTCGTTCTCGCTGAAGAATCGTTCGCTCAGCGGCAGCATGACCACCACGACGATGAGGTGCTGCAGCGCGGGGAGCGATCCGACGAACAGGAACCACACCGACACGTAGGCCGCGAGTGTCGCTCGAACCCGAAGCCGCCACGGCGAACGGAGCGTTGCGGACGTCGCCGCGACGAGGGCGACGCACGCCGATCCGAAGCCGACGTGTCGCTGCAATGCGAGGGAATCGGCCCACTCCCAATTGGTTTCGCGCATCACAAGGACGACGAGGATCGCGCCGATCTGACCGATCAGCTGCCCGCCGACGGCCACGAATGCGGTCCGCAGACTCCCCAAACGAATCTCGGCCCACGCCACCAGCACGATCAGGAGCAGCGTGGCGATGACGAACCGCCACGGCGGTGCATCGAACACCGAACCGGTCAGCAGCGTCCACCACTTGTGTTCGTCGAATGCGGGGACTCCGTAGGCGATGTCGGGGTACCAGCGGCGCGCGGTCACGGCTTTCCAGAACGACCCGGTGACGAGTCCGACTGCGATCACGAGCGCGCAGATGAGTGCCGTAAACGGGAGCTTGCTGGCGTAGGTACCGACGACGGCGAGCTTGTCGCGCACGGCCGATGTTGCAGGGGGCGCTTCGGTGGCCACATCTGTCGTCATCCGGTACGCCCTTCGCATGCGGGCATAGATCAATAGTCGGCCTTCTCGACGTCCAGCGTGCCCGAATTGCCGTGATCTTGTGCGCTCGATCAGTCGTAGGGACGCTGGATCGTCCCGTCCGGCATGATCAGGTTGAAGCCCGGCGCGTTGTTGTCGAAGCTGAGCGGATAGTTATCCGGCATGTGGTTCAAGTACGTCAGCGGGCTGCCATGCGCTTTGTCGCACACCGGGTCGGCGTAGACGCAGTTCATGATCGTGTTCGCCGGGAACGAGCCACGCTGACCATTTCCGGGAGGCGCATTCATCACGAACTTCGTCTTGCCCGTGTAGCTGGAACCGAAGTGCTCGGCGACGTCGGCGACTCGGCCCGCTCCGAACGAGTGGCCAACCACGGTGGTCTTGGTGTTCGCGCAGTTGGCGTCGAGTTGCTCGACCTTGGGAATGATCTCGTCGGCCGTCATCTGGTTGGCGTCGAGGCGGACGACGTCCGGGCAGTCCGCGGTGGCGGGCGACGTCGTCGTGGTTGTCGGAGCGGTCGTCGTGGTCGTTGCGGTCGACGTAGTGCTCTGCGAAGTGGTCGTGGTGGTCGGTGCCGTTGTTGTTGCTGTGGCGGTTGTGGTCGTCGTCGCCGCGGTCGAAGTGTCATCGACGGTGTCGTCGACGACCTGTGTCGTCGCCGGCGGCGGCAGAGTCTGCGGTGTCCCGGGATCATTGGCTGCGCCGGCACATGACCCACCGGCCGACCCGGTGCCGAAGCACGTGATCATGTTCAGAAACCCACTGATGAGGCCACCCAGACCCTGACTGTCAGCCGCGAGCGTAACCGCCGGGTCCGCAGCAGACTCCGGCGCCGGTGCGGGTTGCACTGTCAAAACCGTTGCGGCGACGAGGCCCCCGCCGAGTGCGAGCGTCAACGACAAGCGTCGCTGTGGGCGTCGAATCCGTCGCATGGCTTCCTCCTGCGATCGCGACCGGGTTGTCCTCATTAGAGGGCGACGGAACAGCCGTTATCACAAAAACAACAAAAGCCACTTCTGCCACTTCTTTCACTTTCATCACACTTCGGACATCATTTGATGCCAGAAGCCGCACGAAAGCTGTTGCGGCACAATCAGGTACGCACGACCTGCGAAAACGGTCGAGACAAGGCCTTGACCCTGCCGATACGCAATCGTTAGAGGCCGAGCCCTTGAAGCACGGTGTCCGCCGCAATGAAGGCCGCGATCGCGAAGACGAGATAGGCGAACCATCGCTGCAGCCGGGTGATGTCCACCCTCGTGCCGAAGTGGCTTGCGGCCAACGATGCGAGCACCGCGGCGCCGGCGAACATCAGGGTCACTCGCCAGTCGATCCCCGCAGACATATGAGCGATCAGCCCGGTGATCGAGTTCGCCACGATGATGACCAGCGAAGTGCCGATGGCGATCGGCATCTCGACCCCGAGCATCAGCACTAATGCCGGGATGATGAGAAAACCACCGCCGACGCCGAACAACCCGGTCAGTACGCCGACGCCGAAACCGGTCGGAACCGCGCGAGGAACGCACCGCCGCCAGTTGATGCCGGCACCGCCGACCCGGCAAGCAGTGCCCAACTCCCCCGATGGCGACAACATCCGGGCGCCCGCGACGATCATGACGACAGCGAAGCCCGCCATCAGAACTTTTTGCGACACATGGTGACCGACGAGCGTCCCGACGATCGTGCCGGGCGCACCGGACAGCGCGAACACTCCGGCCAGCCGCCACTGCACCTGCCGTGCGCGCAACTTCGGCAGCACACCGACCGCGGCGGCAGACCCGACGACCACGAGCGACACCGGCACCGCCTCAGTCAGAGACAGCCCGAGGCCGTAGACGAGCAGCGGCACGGCCAAGATCGACCCACCGCCACCGAGCAACCCCAGGAGGAGCCCGATGACGACGCCGAACGCCAAGGTCATGGCGAGCATCGGTTCCTCCTTTCGTACGCGTCGGTTCGGGTCGTCAGATCAGGCGAGGGAAAGGAAGAGCTTTTCCAACTCCGCCTCAGTCAACGGTTCGCCGCCATTCGCAGCCTCTCCAGCCAGGCATTCGCGCAGACCGGACGCGACGATCTTGAATCCCGCCCGGTCGAGCGCCTTCGAGACGGCGGCGAGCTGCGTGACGACGTCCTTGCAGCCGCGACCCTGCTCGATCATCGTGATGACACCGGCTAGCTGACCTTGCGCGCGGCGCAGTCGGTTCAGGACCTGAGCGGTGGTTTCTTCGTTTCCAGACATGGGTGGCCTCTCCTTCGTGCAGGTCGGTTCAGAACTGGAAGGACGTCATTCCGGGGTTCTCTTCGGTGCAGGCGCACCGCTGGTTCTCCGGGACCGAATTCATCACGGCATCGGCGTGCATGCCGCATCCGTCCCAGGTCGTCCCACCGCAAGCGGGGCATTTCACGGGGTAGCACATGTGGGGTTCCTTCTCTTGTCGGGTTCGGGAGGGTCTCGTCAGACGTTGGCGTGCGCCGCGGCCCAGGCGGTGTATCCGCCGATCAGGTCACTGACGTCGGTGAATCCTTGCGCACGGAGCAGCGAGGCAGCGACGGACGAGCGCCAGCCGCCGGCACAGTGCACGACGATCGGCTTGTCGGTCGCCAGCTCTGCGGCGCGCCCACGCAACTGCGCGAGCGGAATCGCCAGCGCACCCGGGATGTAAGCGCCGTTCTCACGCTCACCGGGATTCCGGATGTCGACGAGCGTCACCGCATTTGCCGCGATCAGTTCGTCGAGCTCGGGCACGCTCTTGCGCGGTGCGGTCCGCACCAGATCCCGCAACTCGGCGGGGAATTCACCGTCGGCAGCGATGTTCAGATAGCCGATCGCACCGTCGGAGCCGATCCGGGCGAGCCGTAACGCCGACTCCTGCTCCTCACCCGGGTAGGTGATGAGTGCGATCCGTTCGCCGACGTCAGCGACCATGCCGCCGGTCTCGGCGAATCTGCCGCCGAAGCCGACGTTGATCGACCCGCGCAGGTGCCCGGCGGCGAATTCGTCGGGGGTACGCGCATCGAGCACCTTCGTGCCGGATTCGAGTTCGGCACGCAACTTCTCCGGGGTCAGCTCGGGGATGTGCCGGTGCTGATCCAGCGCCGGACGAGCGGCCTTGTTCAGCGCGACATCGACCGAGAAATACGCGGGAGCAGCAGGCTGCCCCGCGGTGACCATCGACACGAACTCGCTCTCCGTCATCGGCTGCACGGACGGGTTCGTCCGCCGCTGCTCACCGATCGTCGAGGTCAGCTCGGTCGACAGGTTCTTGCCGCACGACGAACCCGCGCCGTGCGCCGGCATCACGGCGACCGAGTCGGGCAGCTCGAGCAGCACGTCATGCACGGTGTGGTACATCGCTCGGGCGAGGTCCGCCGTACTGCCGTCGCCGAGATTGGCCAGGTCCGGCCGGCCGACGTCGCCGATGAACAGCGAGTCGCCGGTCAGAACGGCGGTCGGCGTGGCGCCCGGATGCTCGCGAACCAGCAAGCTGATCGACTCCCAGGTGTGCCCTGGCGTCGCCAGCACTTCGATTTCAACGGTGCCGAGACTGATCTTTTCGCCATGCGCCAACCGCCGGATCGGATAGTCAGTTTCAGCGGATTCACCGAAACCGATCCAGGCGCCGGTCGCCTCGAGCAGTTCGAGGTGTCCGGAGACGAAGTCGGCATGGAAGTGCGTGTTGATGACGCCTTCGATGGTCAGACCGAGCCGCGCCGCGTCCTCGAGGTATTCGGTGACATCACGACGCGGGTCGACCACGATTGCGCGACCAGAGGTCTCGTCGCCGATGAGGTAGGAGGCGTGCGACAAGCACTCGATGTAGTACTGCTCAAGGATCATGGTGCTTTCCTGACGTGCGGTGGATTCTCGTAGGTATATACCCCTGGGGGTATCTATTTATTCCAGCTCGAAATTCTCTTGAGCGTCAGGCGCGGAACATCGATCGCCAGAAGCCCTGCTTCGGTGACGTGGTCGTCGCAGCAGCCGAGGCCGTCGCACAGGCACACCGCTCACTCCTCGGGACCGAGCGCATGACGGAGTCCTTGTGCTGGCCGCAACCGCCCCACGTGGTCTTGCCGCACTTTCGGCAGGTCTTCGCGTAACACATGACTTCGCACCTTTCCGTTGATGGATCAAACTTCATAGTGCATATACCCCCACAGGTATGTCAAGATACCCCTATGGGTATATTTCGATCGTGTATCAACACGATGTCCGGCCCCGGTAGCCGCGCGATCCGGTACACCGTGGGATTGGTGTTCATCATCGGAGGTGTCATACAAGGGGGGTCGGGATGGGCATTGGCCCTGGTCGGCTACGTGCTGATGCACCTCGCCGCGACCGACACCTGCATCTTGCGTCGGCTCGTCGGGGAACCTGCAAGGAAGCAACCAGATCCGGCGCCCCAGTGCGCGATCACGCCAGGGCCCGTGTTCGACCTCTAACGCCGACCAGTCGATTCAGATCATTGACTCGCCACCCGCGCGGTGGTCTATATGAAAGTACGGCGAGGTCGAGGAGGCTCGAATGTCGTACATCTTCATCATGGATTCGCCCGCCGGTTCGATCGAGAACATGGAGCGCATCCTGTCCGAGGTCGGCGAAGAGCCGGAAGGCCTCGCCGCTCGCTATGCCGGGATGGTCGACGGGCAACTGAAAGTCATCGGCATCTGGGATTCGAAGGAACAGGCCGACCGGTTCTTCGCCGAGAGGCTCGGACCGGCGATGGCGAAGATCCTCCGCGCGGAGGGCAGGACCTTTGCCGCACCAAAGCCTCCCCCGATGATCGGCATCGAGGTGGCGCACAGCTACCACCGCCCGTGACGGGTCAGGCTTCGAGCCTCGCCCGAATCGTGGCCAAGCGCGCCTGCAGTTCCTTCTCGTCGATGATCCCGCGCGCGACGAGCGAATGCGCCAGCGCGACGAGCTGATTCTCTGGATACGGCAGGTTCGCATACCGTGTCGCGGCCAGCTCGTCCTCTTCGTCTCGCCGCTCCTTGAAACTCGGCACGTCCGCGTCGCACACCGACTTGTCGAGCGCGTCGCACATGCCGTCAAGGCTCGTCTTCCACGGCGGGAGCGGGTTGGTGACGCCGTACTTGGCGGCCATGACCGGCCACACCTGATTGCGTTCGACGATGGTCTGCAAGGTTTTGATCTCGGGCTGTGTCATGGTTCGTCAGCCCACCGGATGGATCGCCGGGCGAGTATCGACAATGACGTTCGACGTCACGCCGGCTTTCGGAAGGGCAACGCCGATGAGGACATCGCGCGTCACGATCTCCGCGAGCTGGTCCTCGGTCCAGTCTTCGGTCCCTTCCGGCTGCATCGCCATGACCATGAACCGATGCTTCTGGTTCGAATCCTGAACGCGGACCTCAACTCCCTCGGGCAAGGAAAGCCCGAACTCGGAGAGGACCTGCCGAGGCCAACGAACAAGCCGGCGCCGATAGTTCGGCGTGCGATACCACTCCGGCGAATTGCCGAGGATCGGTCGCGGATAGCAGGAGCACAGCGCGCACACGATCACGTTGTGCAGCTGTGGGGTGTCCTCCAGGATCGAGAACGCCGTGAAGTCGCTCGGCGTTCCGAAGCCCGTGGGCTCCATCCAGTCGACGCCGACTTCTTTGCTCGCGGTCATTGGCTCAGCAAGCGCGAGTGCCTTGAAGTCTGGGTCGAGCCACGCCCGAGCGACGAGTCGGGCCGCCGGTGCCGGGCCGATGTGCTCGGCGAATTCGGTGAACTTTCGGTGCTCTTCGGCGGTGAAGATGCCCTTCTCGATACACAACTCCCGGAGTGCGATCTCGAGCACTTCGAAGTCGGTGATCTCATCGACCATCGGCGCGACGGTGCGGACGTGGTCATGGTCGTGATCATGGCCTGACATTGCTTTCCTATCCTGCGGCGACGAGCCAGCGTTCCGGGATTTCGGTGCGAAGAGTGTCGTTGGAGGCGCCGGTGTACCCGTGCCACAGCTCGGTCATGTCGAATTGGACGACGTAGAACCACTCGGGCTTGGCGTCCTCGCGGTCCCAGGTTTCGTCCTCGGGTGCGGGGCTTTCGTAGGCGAGCGTCGCGATCGTGCCGGTCGCCCCGCGGACGTATTCCGGCGTTCGCGTGTAGAAGAGCGCGGGCAATTCACGGACGGTGACCGCGTCGCCGACCTTGAACTTGGCCGGATCAGCGAGGCCTTTGAAAACACCCGGATCGCCCTTGCCGACCGCGTGCTTGTGGTGCTTGTTCCGCTTGACGTTCGACCCGTCGCCCTCGGACTTCGGCTTCGCCTCGAGCTTCTTCCCGGCCAGACCGTCTTTGTAGCGATCCTGGACCTCGGCCATGCGCTCGCTCAGCTCGCCAAGGCTGATGTGGTGCTTCTCGACGAGGTTGCGCGCGACCGCGAGCAGCCACCGCCCGTAGTACGGAAGTCCCAGATACATCGCGCGCCCGAGGTCGACGTTGCCGATGCGTCGCCGCTCTTCGGAGATCCAGATCCCGCGCCAGGCCAGAACCTCGCAGATCACATAGGTCGCTTCTTCCCAGATCTCGTACTGCTTGTTCTCGAACTTGATCGGGGCGTCCGGCTCACCGCCCACGTCGTGGTCGCACTTCAGATATGCGGCGATGTGTGCATGGTCGAGAAGATCAGGTGATGGCGCATCCGGAATCTCGGGATAACGGGACTTGAGTCGGGCCACCAAATCCAGGTGATCTGCCCGCTCTTTTGCAGTGCTCATTCGGGCCCCTTCGTCGCGACGACTGGTTGACTAGGGTTCGACTTTCAATCTATTGCCCGACGTGTCACGGGAATAGAGGTATGGGAATCTCGCCCGAAAGGGCAAGCACTCACGACGGGTACACGCGGGCCAGCAAATCCTCGTAGAGGAGCCAGCCGACCAGGTTGCCGTCATCGCCGAGCACCGGCGCCCCGCCTTGAAATGCCAAGGTGTCGAGCATTTCTCGCAGCTCCGCGTTGGGCGACACGGTCGTCGGGTGCGTTATGAGTCCGTTGATGAGCGTGACCGGGGAGCTGCTCGCTTCGAGGAGGTCGTGCGAGCTGAGGCATCCGACGTAGTGCCCTTCGCCGTCGACGACGGGAAGCAGGTTGTGTGGCGATCGCGCCAAAGCCGCCGCAGCCTCGGCGGGTGAACTGGTGATCGGAATCGGCTCGGGTACTTCG
>JAJFUQ010000234.1 GCA_021372355.1 Nocardiaceae bacterium
CCCGGATCAGCTGGCGTCGGTGGATGCCGGTGCGGTCCTCGCCGATCTCGTCGCACGGCGAACGGCGGGCCCGGTTCCACCGAGCATCCAAGCCGATCTCGTGGCAGCTGGAACAGAAGATGAGCCGGCGTTCTCGGACGAAGACCGCGAACTGGCGAAAGGGGGAGTCGCCCGGCTCTCTGTCGGCCGCCGCTTCAACGCCGATATCGCGGCACTGGCGGCAGCGGTTCGCGACGGCGACGCCGACCGGGTCGTCGAGGTGCTCCGCAGTGGTTCGGGTGCGGTCTCGTTCACGGAGGATCACCACGGCGTTCGGTCGGACGTCGTGGAGACGTTTGCGCTGGCCCGTGCTGCCGCAGAGTCCGGTGATGCGAAGAAGGCGATCGCCGAGAGTGAGAAGCATCGCATTCTGTGCGCGCACCGCGAGGGTCCCCATGGCGTCAGCGGTTGGGAGCGCGAGGCGCACTCGTGGCTGGGCGTTCCCGTGGGGCAGCGGTATGCCGGTGAACCCCTCATCGTGAGCGGCAACGACTACGACCTCAAGGTGTACAACGGCGACACCGGAGTCGTCGTGGTGGACGACGATCGGCACCTTGCCGCCTTCAAACGCGGCGACGAGCCGTTGCTCGTTCATCCGGGACAGATCGCGTCCGTGACCAGCGCCTATGCGATCACGATCCACCGCAGTCAAGGCAGCCAGTACGACACCGTGTCGGTAATTCTGCCGGGTGCCGAGTCGTCTCTCCTGACGCGGGAATTGCTCTACACCGCGATCACTCGAGCCAAGAAGCATGTGCGGATCATCGGCACCGAGGATGTCGTTCGCGCAGCAGTCGGACGTCGTGTCCTTCGAGCGAGCGGATTGCGTCGAACGTAGTTGTCAAATCCGTTGTCGCGGGAAGTGATCCTTGTCCTGAATGGGTTACGAGATCCCACGTGGCTGGGTACTTTCGATGCATGGTCAATAAGATCCTGCTGATCGGTCCTCCTGGTTCCGGGAAGGGCACTCAGGGCATCCGCCTTTCCGAGTTGCTCGGCCTCGAGCATGTCGCGATTGGCGACCTCCTGCGTGCGGAGATCAGCTCGGGTTCTGAACTCGGCGAAACGATCAAGGCGAAGGTCGCAGCAGGTGAGCTCGTTGACGACGACCTCATCCTCGGACTCATCGAGACCCGGGTCGAGGAGGCTGCCGAAAAGGGTTACATCCTCGATGGATTCCCGCGTTCGGTCGATCAGGCCAAGAAGGGCCGCAAGCTCGCCGAGCCGGTGGGTGCCCGTCCCGAACTGGTGATCTACTTCGACGTACCCGACGACATCGTCGTCGAGCGTTTGACTGCCCGCGCCGAGATCGAAGGGCGCGAGGACGATAACGAACAGACGATTCGCCACCGTCTCGCGCTGTTCCACGAGACGACCAAGCCTCTGCTCGAGTTCTACGAGAAGCAGGGCAAGGCTCGGACGATCGACGCCACGGCGCCGGTCGACGAAGTCACCGAAAAGATCTTGGAGCTGATGCGCGGCTAGAACTGCCGCTCAGATCATTCACGTCGGTTGTGCGCGTGCACAACCGAATCAGTGCCTGCAGCCGTATTGAGCGGCGTTTCCGATGGCAATGATCAGTGCTGTCGCCTAATCAACGAGGACGAGGCCGACACATTCTGATCCGCCACCGAATTCTCGAGGCACACCATGAATCTGGCTTCCTTCCTTGTCCGCTCGGCTGCAGACCATCGGGATCGACCCGCGATCCGGTTGGGCGATGCCATCACGACGTACCGGGATCTCGATGCGGCCAGTGCCCGGGTGGCCGCCCTCCTGACCCGTCACGGCGTCGAACCCGGCGACCGCGTCGGCCTCATGCTGCCGAACGTCGCCGAGTTCCCGGCGGTCTACTACGGCATTCTTCGGGCCGGGGCGGTCGTCGTACCGATGAACCCGCTGCTGAAGTCCCGTGAGGTCGGCTACTACCTGAGCGACTCGGGAGCCTCGATGCTCTTCGCGTGGCACGCGGTGGCCGACGAAGCCGTCGCCGGCGCGGAAGGCATCGAGACCTTCACCGTTACACCGGGATTCACGGATGCGCTGCCGCCTGCCGAGGGGACGCTTGTCGAACGCGACGCCGACGATACCGCCGTCATCCTCTACACCTCGGGTACCACCGGCCGCCCGAAGGGTGCCGAACTCACGCACGACAACCTCGCTCGTAACGTCGAGGTCGTTCTGTCTGACCTCATGGACCTCTCGCCGGACGACGTCGTGTTCGGTGGACTTCCGTTGTTCCACGCCTTCGGTCAGACGGTCAGTCTCAATGCTTCGATTGCGGCCGGCGCATCGGTCAGCATGATGACCCGATTCGAGCCTGTCGCCGCGCTCGAACAGCTCGCGGCACATCACGCGACCGTTTTCGCGGGCGTTCCCACGATGTACAGCGCATTCCTCACGGTGCCGAACGCGCCGGCGCTTCCTGACCTTCGCGTCTGCGTCTCCGGCGGTGCCGCCCTCCCCGTCGAGGTGCTGTACCAGTTCGAGCGCGCGTTCGACTGCATGATCCTCGAGGGCTACGGACTCTCCGAGACCTCGCCGGTGGCGTCGTTCAACATGCCGACCAAGGTGCGCAAGCCGGGCACGATCGGCACCCCGGTCACCGGTGTCGAAATGTGCGTTGTCGACGTCAATGGCCAGCCGGCTTCGCAGGGCGAGATCGGCGAGATCGCGATCCGCGGCCACAACATCATGAAGGGCTACTACCACCGCCCGGAGGCGACCGCGGAAGTGCTCGACGCCGACGGCTGGTTCCGCACCGGCGACATGGGTCGGATGGATGCCGACGGCTACTTCGGGATCGTCGACCGCAAGAAGGACCTCATCATCCGGGGCGGCTTCAACATCTACCCGCGTGAGGTCGAGGAAGTTCTTTACGAACACCCCGCCATTGCCGAGGCCGCCGTCGTCGGTGTTCCGCATGACTCGCTCGGCGAGGAGGTCGGCGCTGCGGTCGCGCTCAAGGCCGGCGCCGTTGCCACCGAATCCGAGCTGCGTGATTTCGTGAAAGCGCAGGTCGCAGCCTACAAGTATCCGCGCCACGTCTGGATCGTCGATGCGCTGCCCAAGGGAGCTACCGGCAAGATCCTCAAGCGCGAGATCACCATTCCCGACGTCATCGCCGCCCAGGCCAACTGACGACCGGAAAGGAGACTATTCCAATGACCAGGTCACAGCGCTTGTCTGACCAGCAGGTGTCCAAGAAGATTCTCCTGCTCGGGGCTCCCGGCTCCGGCAAAGGTACGCAGGGGGCACGGCTCGCGCATCACCTCTGCGTCGAGCACCTCGCCGTCGGCGATCTGCTCCGAGCGGAGATCACGTCCGGGTCCGAATTGGGCGAGACGATCAGGTCGAAGGTCGAGTCGGGGGAGTTGGTGTCCGACGATCTGGTGCTCGAACTCATCTCCACGCGGGCCGCGCAGATGGGAGAGCAGGGCTACATCCTCGACGGATTCCCGCGGTCGGTCGTGCAGGCTGAGCGTGGACGCGAAGTCGCGGAGTTGGCCGACGCGGTGCCCGATGTCGTCATCTACCTCGACGTTCCCGAGGATGTCGTGGTCGAACGCCTGCTCGCCCGCGCCGCGATCGAAGGCCGGGCGGACGACAATGAGGAGACTGTTCGGAACCGGATGCGGGTGTTTCGGGAGAGCACGGCTCCGCTGCTCGCGCACTATGAGAAGCAGGGGAAGGTACGCGTCGTCGACGCGGTCGGCAGTCCCGACGAAGTCACCATGGAGATCCTTCATATCGTGGGAATGAGTGACGGGAAATGACCACTCGGATCCGGCGGCTTACCGTCCTCGGGCACGACATCAGGGTCTCGGTGCGCTCCGGAACCAGCGGACGCCCGCTCCTGCTCTGCAACGGAATCGGTGCCAGCCTGGATCTCCTCGAGCCATTCGTCGATGCGCTCGACCCGTCCATTGACGTCGTGTCGTTCGACGTTCCCGGGGTCGGCGCATCGGGTGAGCCCAGGTTTGTCTACAACTTCGCGATGCTCGCGTACTTCGTGGGAAAGATGATGGACCAGCTCGGCTACCAGAACTTCGACGTCCTGGGGATCTCGTGGGGTGGTGGGCTCGCGCAGCAGTTGGCGTTCCAGAATCCGTGTCGCGTACGACGGTTGATCCTGGTGAGCACGGGTACCGGAATGCTCATGGTTCCGGCGCATCCGCGGGTGCTGTCGAAAATGGTCACTCCACGCCGGTACCGGGACCCGGAATATGCGAAGGCCATCGCGGCGGAGCTGTACGGCGGGCAGATGCGTGACCACCCGGAGCTGGCGAAGCCGTTGCTGCACAACCAGTCACGGGTCGGGTCGAGGCGTGGTTACCTGTTCCAGCTGCTCGCGGGTGCGGGCTGGACGAGCTTGCCGTTCCTGCCGTTCTTCCGGCAGAAGACCCTCATTCTCGCCGGAAGCGACGACCCGATCATTCCGCTCGTCAATGCCCGGATCATGAATCGCTTGATTCCGAACAGTGCTCTGCAGATCTACGACGACGGGCATCTGGGGTTGGTGACGAAGGCCGACGAGCTGGCGCCGCTGGTCAGCCGATTCCTTCGGTCGTAGAAAGGAGTTCCCCGGTCTTGTCGACCGGGGAACTCCTTGATCACGCCGCCGCGTGCGCGGCCGCGATTGTCTCGAGTGCGTACTCGAGAATCTCGGCCACATCCGCCACCGGACGAACGTCGAGTTGCTCGAGCACCTCGGCGGGCACGTCGTCGAGGTCGGGCTCATTCCGCTTCGGGATGAAGACGGTCTTGAGCCCCGCACGCTGCGCCGCGAGCAGTTTCTGCTTCACGCCGCCGATGGGCAGCACCCGTCCGTTCAGCGTGACCTCGCCCGTCATGCCGACATCCGAGCGGACCGGGCGTCCGGTCGCCAGCGAGGCCAGCGCGGTGACCATGGTGACGCCGGCCGACGGCCCGTCCTTCGGTACCGCACCCGCCGGAACGTGCAGGTGGATCGCTCGGTCGAGCGACGAGATGTCAAAGTCCGCGTGGGCGCGCAGATAAGACAGCGCGATATGCGCGGACTCCTTCATCACGTCGCCGAGTTGGCCAGTGAGCGTCAGGCTTCGATCGCCCGGTGACGCCGAGGCTTCGATGAACAGCACATCTCCGCCCGCACCGGTCACCGCCAGGCCCGTCGAGACGCCCGGGACCGCGGTGCGCTCTGCTGACTCCGGAGTGAAGCGCGGTCGGCCGACGAAGTCGCGCAGGTTGTCCGCCGTCACCGTGATTGGTCCAGGTTGGGTGGCCAGCTTTGTCGCCGCCTTTCGCAGCACTTTCGCCACCAGGCGTTCGAGCTGACGAACGCCTGCCTCCCGCGTGTAATTGCCCGCGAGGAGGCGCAACGCGTCATCACCGATCGTCACGTCCTCATCGGTGAGCGCGGCGCGATCCAGCTGGCGCGGCAGCAGGTGCGTGCGGGCGATCGCGATCTTGTCGTCCTCGGTGTACCCGTCGAGGCTGACGACCTCCATCCGGTCGTACAACGCCGCCGGGATGGTGTCAGCGACGTTCGCCGTGGCGAGGAACACCACGTCGGACAGGTCGAGGTCGACCTCGAGGTAGTGGTCGCGGAAAGTGTGGTTCTGCGCGGGGTCGAGCACCTCGAGCAGGGCAGCCGCGGGGTCGCCGCGGTAGTCCGAGCCGACCTTGTCGATCTCATCGAGCAACACGACCGGGTTCATCGAGCCGGCTTCGGAGATCGCGCGGACGATACGTCCGGGCAATGCGCCGACATACGTGCGTCGGTGACCGCGGATCTCCGCCTCGTCGCGCACGCCGCCGAGGGCCACCCGGACGAACTTCCGGTCCAGGGCTCGCGCTACCGACTCGCCGAGGCTGGTCTTTCCGACGCCGGGCGGCCCGACGAGCGCGAGCACCGCACCCGAGCCGCGGCCACCGACGACTTCGAGTCCGCGCTCGGCTCGGCGGGCACGCACGGCGAGATACTCGACGATGCGGTCCTTGACGTCGTCGAGGCCGTGGTGATCGGCGTCGAGCACGCGTCGTGCCTCGGTGACGTCAGTGGTGTCCGAGGTCTTGACGTTCCAGGGCAGATCCAGAACGGTGTCGAGCCACGTGCGAATCCAGCCGGCTTCGGGGCTCTGGTCGGATGCGCGTTCGAGCTTGCCGACCTCGCGCAGCGCGGCCTCACGCACCTTGTCGGGCAGGTCAGCCTGCTCTACGCGAGCGCGATAATCCTCGGTGCCGTCGGGTTCGCCCTCGCCGAGTTCCTTCCGGATCGCCGCGAGCTGTTCCCGCAGCAGGAAGTCACGTTGGCGCTTGTCCATCCCTTCGCGAACGTCGTCGCGGATCTTCTCCGTGACTTCCAGTTCGGCGAGTTGGCGACGCGCCCAGTCGGTCACGAGCGCCAGTCGGGCGATGAGATCCGGAGTCTCGAGAAGCTCGCGCTTCTGCTCGTTCGACAGGTACGAGGCATATCCCGCCAGGTCGGCGAGTTCGGACGGCTCGTTGATGCGCTGCACCGAGTCGATGACCTGCCAGGCATTTCGCCGCTGCAGGATCGCGATGACGAGTTGCTTGTATTCGGCGGCCTGAGTGCGAATCTCGCTGGTGACGGCGGTCGGCTCGACAAGTTCGGCCTCCACCCACAGTGCCGCGCCCGGGCCGGTGACGCCGGTACCGATGCGAGCCCGTTGGCTGGCTCGGATCACGACGCCCCGCGTTCCCCCGGGCAGCTGGCCGATCTGCTCGACCGTCGCCAGAACACCGAAAGTCGGGTAGCGATCGGCAAGTCGGGGCGCCAGCAGCAGTTGATCGTCCGAACCAGCGCGAGCGGCGTCGACGACCGCCTGCGTGGCATCGTCGAGTTCGATCGGGACGACCATGCCCGGCAGCACCACGGCGTCGGGGAGCGACAGCATCGGCAGTTTCAAGGTCACAGACATGTGGCCACCTCTCGTGTCATATCTATGACTCGTAGAAGGCGGATGCCCGAGCGAATGTTCCGGCTGGCGCTTCGCTTACAGCGAACTGGTCCCGGAAAGCCGAAATCCCCTGGGACCGTTGGTCTCAGGGGATTTCCAAAGTGCGCGAGGGGGGACTTGAACCCCCACGTCCGTTAGTAGGACACTAGCACCTCAAGCTAGCGCGTCTGCCATTCCGCCACTCGCGCATGCGCACTCTGTGCGGTTGAAAGAGTAACCGATGCGCGCCAGCTTTCCCTAATCCGCTGGTGGCGGGTCATCTCGATCACGGGGAAGTACGGTCAGCACGCGCACGATGTGGTCCCGGAACTCCTGCATGTAGTCCCGCAGAAAGGCTTTCGTGCCCTCGACGGTGACCTCGCCGTCGTCGGTCAGGAGATCGGGCTTGATCTGGATGTAGGCCTCGGGTGCGGTCATCTGCCGGGCGTTGCAGAAGCCGAGAACTCCGCGCAAGGCTTGCTGTCCGAGCGCGGTGCCGATCCCGCCCGGGGAGCCGCCGATGACCGCAGCGGGAATGTGGTCGAACGAGTTCTGGCCCCACGGCCGACTCGCCCAGTCGATCGCGTTCTTGAGCGCGCCGGGGATCGAGCGGTTGTATTCGGGAGTGATGAAGAGGACGGCATCGCAGCAAGCGATTGCTTGTTTCAGCGCGCGACCTTCGGCCGGATAGTCGGCGTCGTAATCGGGCGAGTAGAGCGGCAGATCGCGGATGGGAATCTCGGTGAACTCGAGATCCTTGGGCGCGAGCTTGATGAGCGCCTTGGACAGTTTTCGATTGATCGACGTCGACGACAGACTTCCGATGAAGTAGCCAACCTGGTACGCCATGTGTTTCCCCCTCATCTCCTACGGGAGAAGTTAATTGCACGTTCGCTGCGCCGAGGCGCTTATCCCTGCGATGGGTACCCGCCGGTGGTAAGAAAGTCGCGTGTCGTCTGAAACCCGCGCAGTTGAATCTCGCGCAGAGGCTGAAGTCGTCGAGTTGGTCAGCAGCCTGATCCGGTTCGACACCAGCAATACCGGCGACCTCGCCACCACGAAGGGCGAGCGCGAGTGCGCCGAGTGGGTCGCCGAACAGCTCGCCGACGTCGGGTACGAACCCGAGTACATCGAGTCCGGTGCGCCCGGCCGCGGGAACGTCTTCGTGCGACTTCCGGGCGCGGATTCGAGCCGCGGTGCGATGCTCCTGCACGGTCACCTCGACGTCGTGCCGGCG
>JAJFUQ010000240.1 GCA_021372355.1 Nocardiaceae bacterium
TGGTGCGCGCTTCTCGCGGAACGCGGTCGGGCCTTCCTGCGCATCGTCGCTCAGATAGACCGGCTCCCATATCTCGTCGGCCAGGTCGTAGGCGGCGGCGAGGTGGTGCTGTGCCGAGAGGTACACGGTGCGCTTGGACGCGAGCACGGACAGCGGTGCGTTCGCGGCGATGCTGAGCGCCAACTGCTGGGTACGCTCGCGCAACTGATCGGCCGGCACCACCTCATTGACCAGGCCGACCTGGTGGGCGCGTTCGGCGGTGATCGGGTCGCCAGTCAGCAATATCTGCATGGCGACGCGGGGCGGAACCAGCCACGATAGCGGTGCCGCCCACGGCGACCCGCGACCGACCTTGACCTCGCTGACGGCGAAGGTCGCGTGTTCGGCAGCCACGATCAGGTCGCACTGCTGCGCGAGCAGGAAGCCCCCGGCGAACGCGACACCGTTGACGGCCGCGATCGTCGGCTTCGAGACATCTATGTTGCGGCCGAACTGCGGAGCGAAGTCCTTCGGGGGCACCTTGAGCGCGTTCTGCGCCATCTCCTTCAAGTCCCCGCCGGCGCAGAACGCCTTATCGCCCACGCCGGTGAGGACGAGCACCTTCGCCGCGTCGTCGTCATTGAAGCGGCGTACCGCGTCGAAAAGCCCCGTGCGCACAGCGTTGTTCAGCGCGTTGCGCGCCTCGGGCCGGTTGATCGTCAGCCAGGCCACGCTGTCGACGACCTCGTAGCGAATCGGTTGCTCGGCCACCGAGCCTCCGTCCCTCACCGTCGCCCCGCATGTGAGCGGCAGTTCACCCCGGCACCTCGACAAACGGGTCGGCCAGCTCAACGGTGGCTTCACTCGGCACGCACGGACCATCTTCGCTCGAGACGAGCAACTCGAGGTCGACGAGGCGCCGTCCGCCATCGTCGCGTTTGGCCACGACCTTGCCGCTCAGGGTTGCGGTCTGGCCCGGATAGATCGACCGGATCATTGAGATTCTGCGGCGCCGGATGAGCGCGTCGGGTCCGGCCCATTCGTTGAGGCCGCGGTCGATGAAGCCATGGAAGAAGAGGGTTGACAGGTAGATCGTGCGCTGGCCCTGGCTGCGCGCGTAGTCGGGGTCGTGGTGACCGGGGAACCAGTCCCATGTCGAAGCCGCGTTCATGCAGATGCGCTTGTAGCTGATCTCGATCGAGACGGGCGTCAGGGTGTCGCCGACGGCGATGTCCTCGAACCGCACGGGGACGCGGACCATGCTGCGCTCGGTGGAGTCGTTCATGATGCGCCTTCACTATCGGCGGTGTCGTATCGGAAGAGCACGTTGGTGTTGCGGCCGATGACCTCACCGTGCTGGTCGGAGAAGGTGCTCACCGTGGTGATGAACACACCGGTGCCCACCCGCGTCGTCTTGGGCTCGGAGATCGAGGCGATCTCCTCCACGATCGACACGTGATCGCCTACCCGGGGCCGGCGTTCGAACTCCGTCGTCGTCGAGGCGTTGATGATGTGGTGGCCCGGCAACGGGACGCTGAGCGCGAACATCATGTCGGCACGCGCTAGGTACCCGGGCACCCACTGCGGCGCGAAGCCGAGGCTCATCAGCAGCCCGGGCGGGCAGTCCTGGCCCTCCCAGTAGCGGGGGTTTGCGTCCTCG
>JAJFUQ010000254.1 GCA_021372355.1 Nocardiaceae bacterium
ATTGATCGCGCAGTATCAGGGCGACGGGGGAGTCGGTGTCGGTTGCCGCGGGGATGTCCTTGATCGCGATGGTGAGCGCGACGGCGAACACCATGCCCAGAAGGCCTGCGGCAACAACCGACCCCACGATCGCGCGCGGCACGTTTCGGAATGGGTCTTTGGCCTCCTCGGCCATGTTGGCCGCGGCGTCGAAGCCGACCAGCGTCGCGATTCCCATGATCATCGCCGCCATCAGGCCGCCGCCGAGGGAGAAGTAGTCGGGCGCCCCGACAGTGATGCCGCGAGACGTGAGATTGCCTGCCGAGCCTTGTCCGGTGACCGCAACGGCGATGAACAGTGCGACGGTCAGCACCACGACGATGATCAGTTCGAGCCCGACGGCGGCGGAAGTGAGCAGACCGACCAGGCGCGTCGATGCGATGACGAGCACGGCCTGCAGGATCATCATGATCACCGTGATGGCTCTGGCGGTCGTCTGGCTGTCCGGCATTCCCAGCAGTGGCATGAGCGCGGTTTTGGCGAGCGCGTTGTCGACTGCCACGACACCGATCACCAGGTAGCAGAAGCTCAGCCAGCCGAAGAACCAACCGACCTTGGGATTGGCCAGTCGCGAGGCCCACTGGTAGGACGACCCGCTGAGCGGGATGCGCGCGGCGAACTGTGCGATCACCAGGGCGATCAAGGTCTGGCCGACCGCCACGACGGGCCACAGCCAGATTCCGACCGGTCCGGCATTCTTGAGGACGTCGTCGTAGGTTCCGAAGATCCCGACGGCGACCGAGATGAACGCGAAGGACACCGCGAAGATCTGGAAGGACCCCAGCGTTCGTTTCAGTTCCGGTTCGTAGCCGCAGTCTTCGCACAACTCGTCGGCATCAGTTGCGTCCGGCGAAACTTCAGTCATATCGGGCACCCCGCCCTAGCTGGAATGAGATGCCTTCAAACTATTCGCGAGGCGCGCGGATTATCGGGCTATGGACGTTTCGACAGGCAGACGTTTGTCAGCTCGCACCAGCCGCGATCGCCGCGTCCACCTCGAGGACCCGGGCGGCCATCTCGGCGTGCGACTGGTCCAGCGACTCGGCCTGGTCCTCGTCGGCCTTCATCAGCGCATCGATGTTCGAGTCGGCCATGTCGTGCACACCCATGTCCTGGAATGCCTTCTGCACCCGTGGGCCCCACAGTCCGATGTCCTTGACGATCGGCACGATCCGGCTGAACAGGTGGGCACGGAACTGTTGCATCAACGGCGAGTGATCCACCCACTCGGCGCACTCCTTGACGTTGAGGCCGAGCGTCTCGAAGACCTCTTCGCCGCGGAACCGGTCACGCATCAGGTAGCAGGCGTCGACCACGAACTCCTCCCGCTCGTCGCGTTCGGTGTCGGTCAGTGCGGCGTAGTAGTCCTTCAGCGAGATTCGGCCGAAGGCGACGTGGCGCGCCTCGTCCTGCATCACGTAGGCCAGCAACTGCTTGGCCAGTGAATCCGGGGCTGCCAGATCTCGCTGCACCCCGAAGGCGGCCAGTGCGAGGCCCTCGATGAGAACCTGCATGCCGAGATACGGCATGTCCCAGCGCGAGTCGTTCAGGGTGTCTTGCAGAAGTGCGCTCAGATTCTTGTTGATCGGGTAGACCATCCCGATCTTCTCCTGCAGGAACCGGGAGAACGCCTCGACGTGTCGGGCCTCGTCCATGGTCTGGGTGGCGGCGTAGAACTTCGCGTCCATGTCGGGGACGACCTCGACGATCTTGGCCGCGCAGATCAGCGCGCCCTGCTCGCCGTGCAGGAACTGTGAGAAGCTCCACGCTGCGTTGTGCTGCCGGAATTCGGTGCGACGTTTCTCGTCGGCGGCCTCCCAAGCCGGGCTGCCGAACAGACCCTGGAACTCGTCGGGCACCCCGACCGGGTTCGTCGGGTCGACGTCCAGGCTCCAGTCGATGCGCGACTGGGCGTCCCACTGCTTGTCTTTGCCCTTCTGATACAGCGAGAGGAGCCGGGCGCGTCCCTCGTCGTACTCCCAGGTGAAGCGTGCGTCGCCGACGCTGGGCACTTCCCAGGAGTAAGGGTCGGGAACCTGCGTGTACTTTTCCTTCGTGGTCATGCGCTGTCCTCTGTCCGGTCTGCCCAGGCGGTCATCTGACAGCGTATGTCGGCAGATCCGCAAGGAACGAGTAGTCGACTACTTCATTTCGGCGACGATCGACTTCGACTACGTGATTTCGCGGCATCCTGATCCTCTACGTTCAGCGCTCGGCGATGACACGATGATCAGGTGCACGAGGGGCAGCACCGCGAGCCGATCGAGGATCTTCTCGACCGCGCCGTGTCCGCGATCAACAGCGGTGACCGGGCGGCCGCCGCCGCGTTCGCGGGCGAGGTGCTCGCTATCGACGGGGCCAACGCCGACGCCGAGGACCTGCTCACGGCTCCTGACGACACCGGCGAGATGCGCAGACTGGCCATCCTCTTCATCGACGTCGTCGAGTCGACGCAACTGTCCACCCGCCTCGAACCCGAGCCCTACCGGGTGTTGGTAGGCAAGTATCGCGAATTGGTGACGGGGGTGATCCAGCGCTACGAAGGTCACGTCGCGTCGACGAAGGGCGACGGGCTCCTCGCGGTGTTTGGGCACCCCATAGCCCATGAGAACGACGTCCATCGCGCGGTGCGGGCGGGGCTGGACATCACGCGCGAGGTGCGCCGGCTCAGTGAACAGGCCCAGCGGCGGTTCGGCGTGGGGATCGAAATCAGGGTGGGCGTGCACCGCGGGCTGGTCTACCTCGACGTCGCCCAGGACGACGTGTACGGACTGGGTGCCAATCTCGCCGCTCGCGTGTGTTCGCTGGCGCCGCCCGGATCGGTGGTGGTGTCGGATGTGGTGGCCTCGCTCGTCGAGGACGCGTTCGACATGGCGCGCCGAGAACCGGCATCCGTCAAGGGCCTCGCCGGGCCGGTCGCCCACTCGCGGGTGATCGGGGAGCGGGCAGAGGTCTCCAAGAGCAAGCGGGGTCCACTGATCGGCCGCGACCGTGAACTCGCCCGTCTCGAGAAGACGTGGGCTCGAGCACGGTCCGGCACCTTGACCAAGCCGGGCGTGGTCTTTCGTGGTGAGGCCGGCATCGGGAAGAGCCGACTGGTCAGCGCGGCGGCGGAACTGGCCGAACGCGACGGCGGCACGGTGCTGCAGCTGAACGGGTCGCCGTTCCACACCGACGTGGGCCTGCACCCGTTTCGCGCTTTGATCGAAACCCGTTGCGGGATCGGACAATCCACCGGCGCCGATGATCGGCTCAGGATGCTCGCGGCCGAAGTGCGTTCAGCAGGACTCGAACCCGCGGACGTGGTTCCGTTCCTGGCGCGTGTGGTGGGTGTTCCGGCTGAAGGCGCCTATCCACCGGTCATCGCCGAGGGCCGCGCACTGCAGGAGATGATCGTCGCCGCCGTCGTCGACTACCTGGCGGCATGTGCTGGCGACGAGGCGGCCCTGCTTGTGGCCGAGGATGCCCATTGGTTCGACCCCTCGAGCCTGGAGGCGCTCGGTACGGTGCTCGGCGTCGGGACGGGGCGCCTGATGGTGGTGGTGGCCGGCCGGGACGGCGGATGGTTGTCGGCTGACTGGCCGGTGAAGGTCTTCGATCTTGCACCGCTCACCGATCGGGAGACCGACGCGCTGACCGAGGCGCTCGGCCCTGATCTGACGGCCGGGCAGCGGGCGGCGGTGCGCGCGCGTTGCGACGGGATCCCGTTCTACATCGAACAGATCACCGCAGAGTTGCGCGTCGCCGGGGAGCAGGGCGACGCCGGTGTACCAGAAGCCCTGTACGAGCCGCTGTTCGCCAGGCTCCGGGCGAGCACGCACGCCGTTCCCGTGGTTCGCGCGGCGGCGATCATCGGGAGACAGGGGGAGCGCAGCGAACTCCGCGCGGTGTTGGGCCTCACCGAGGCCGATATCGACGATGCGATCGACGAACTGGAAGAGGCCCAGGTTTTCGAGCCCTGGGGCGTCGACGACTGGCGCTTCCGTCATGAGCTGTTGCGGGAGGTCGCCGCGGAGTTCGCTCCGCCGAGTGTGGCTCGCGACCTGCACGCTCGGGTCGCCGACATGATGATCGAGCGGGGTGGTGATGATGCCGACTGGCCGCTGGTCGGCACGCATTACGAGCAGGGGGCGCGGTTGGCTGACGCGGTGTCGGCCTATCGGACGGCAGCCGCCCTGGCACGTCGGCGCGGCACGATCGCCGAGGCCCGGGCCCATCTGACCAGGGCGCTCGACCAATTGCCCGGCATACCTGCCGGTTCCGAGCGTGACCGATTGGAATGCAGTCTGAGACTGGAGCGCGGACATCTCGCCGGTCTGGTTGACGGCTATCAAAGACCCTCTGCCGCAGGAGATTTCGAGCGGTGCGTGCACCTTCTCGGAGCGCACCCCCACGACAGCGAGCTGCTCGGAGCGCTCACCGCGATCATCAGTTATCACAGTGTGCGTTCGGATGTGAACGCCATGGCCGAGGTCGTGGCGATGCTGCGCGCAAGCACCGAAGAGCAGCGCCCCTGGCTGCGCTACATCGTCGAGTCGACGGCGGCCTGGGTGGCGTTCTCGCGTGGCGACCAGGAGTCAACGCGTCGGCACCTAGCGATATGGGAGGACATGCTGACCGGCGAGGGCGCGCAGTTCGCCGAGTCGATCGAATTCGTCGGTATCGACGGTTTCGTCGATCTCGCCAGCCTGCAGGCTTTCGACAACATCCTGATCGGCGACTTCGTCGCCGCCGACGCCGTGCTGGCACGGGCGGAACGACATGTCGAGCACGTCAGTCCGGACCGGCGGGTGATGAACACCTGTCAGGTCAAACTGGTCAAGTTCTGGGCCATGCTGGAACGCGACGACGTGCCCGGTGCCGCGCGGTTGGCACAGGACGCCCACGATCTTGCCGTGTCACATGGCATCGACACGATCAGACTCAATGCCGCGACCGCGCGCGCCGCGGTCGACGCCTTGTCGGTCGCGCGGGGCACCGTCCTTGACCGCGACGAGTTACTCGCGCGGATTGCGCGGGTGACCAAGCTGCTCAACCTGTGGCGGCGTATCGGCCTGGAGGTGATGCGTCCGCTCTTCGACGTGGTGGTCGCACGCTTGCTTCTGATCGTCGGTGAACCCGAGCAGGCCCGCGCGTGGCTGGCCAATTCGCTGGAGGTCACCGCCAGACTCGGGCAGCGTTCCTACGATGCCGAGACCATGCGCATCTGCGCTCACATGGCGACCGATGAGATCGAACGGCACGAAGAATTCATTGCTGCGCGCGACCTTGCCCGGCGGCAGGGTTTTACTCTGCTGGAACTGCGCGCAGCGCTCGACGACTACGACCTGCGCGGCCAGCCGGCGCGGGCGGCACTGGTCGACGTCGTCGAGCGCATGCCGCCTCAGGGCGGTGCGCCGGAGTTGGCGCGCGCTCATGGGCTTTTGGCCGACGTTGAGCCGCAGTAAGCCCGACTTCGTTCGCGGAGCTCGGTAAGCCTCGCCGCCCGCCCGTTACGGGTGGTTGTCGATCCGGCAATTGTGGAAGAAGGTGCCGGGGTCGCAGTACAGGCCATACGGAGGCGGCGGCGGCACCGGCGGATTCTCGCCTTCAAAAATCGTCTTGGCGACGTTGCCGTACGGATAGGCGTACCAATAGGTGTGGCAGATGGTCTCGTCCCAGACGACCGGGTCAACCGCAAGATTGCCCGTCTGCACCGGCGGATCCCCGGGGCACCAGTGGCACGGTCCGGAGGGATGGTCTGCGGGGCAGCCGGGCCAGGCGCCGCTCAGTGGCATGTGGCCGGGGCTGGCCTGGGCGATGCCCGGCCCCTCTGCGGCGCCGCCGGTGAGCAATGCGGCCGCCGCCAGCCCGACAATGACTCGTTTCAGGTTCATCGCGTGTTCCTTCGTGTCCCTCGCGGCCGTCCTCGTGACGGCGTCACGGGTAGGAGCGACAACTCCCGCTATGCGTGACAGTTTCTCGGGCAACTTCGACTCGGACCGACATACTCGGCCGCAGCAAAAGTGCCCCGGAGATCAGACTTACGGGGAGGGAGACGGTCCGTCGGACGACTTGGATGTGGACGAGTCTGCGGGACGACCCTCTGTGCTCGAACCCGGTGAAGCGCCCTTCGGCCTCGAAGCCCCAGGAGCTCCAAGGCTCACTGCCGCGCTCGCCAGTTCAGCGGCCGCTTGTACTTGCGCGGCTTGGATTTCCAGTTCAGCCG
>JAJFUQ010000264.1 GCA_021372355.1 Nocardiaceae bacterium
GTGTCGAGCAGCGCGGTCGGCAAGATGGTCGACGGCGTAGACAAGCTCGGTTCGGGCTTGAAGCGCGCGGCCGACGGTTCCGGTCAGCTCGCGGATGGCACGCACCAACTGGCCGACGGAATGCGAAAGCTGCAGGCCGGAACAGATGAGCTCGGTGACGGCGCACGGCAGGTCGCGGACGGTATCGAGCAGCTCGTGGGCTGGGCCAACAGCCCGCCGATGATCGCCCTCGTGCAGCAGCTCAAAGCAATGCCGATCCAGCCGCCGGGAGTCAAGGAACTCGTCGATCTGCTCGATGGCCTGCAGCGACTTCAGGCAGGCAGTCGCGAGATCGCGAATCAGCTGCTTGACCCGAACAAGGAGTACCGCAGCGGCGTCAACCAGCTCACCGACGGAATGGCGCTGGCCGACGATGGTGCCACCCAGCTCGCCACCGGCCTCGGCGACGGAGCCAAGCAGGTTCCCGATCTGAGCAACAAGCAGACGCGCGACAGCCTGGCGAAACTGCTGGCCACGCCGGTCAAGGGTGATTCAAAGTTCATTGCGCGTGCACAGTTCGCCGGCCCCGGTGCCGAACCCCTGATGCTCGAACTGGCGTCGCTGCTCGCCGTCATCGTGGTGTTCATGTCCTTCCGGGCACGCCGCTACCTCACCGGCAACCACGAGCCGCTGACGGTCCGGCAGGTCCTGCACCGTGCACGGGCGGTCTCGCTGATCAGCCTCGTGTCGGTGGGCGTGATCGGAAGCGCCATCTGGCTGAGCCTGACTCCGCACCCGAACCCGCACAGCTACCTCGCGGTGGTGGCAGTCACGACCGTCGCGACTCTGATGAATGTTGCGCTGACATCTGTGCTGTTCACGTTGTTCGGTTACGCCGGTGGCGCGCTGACCGCGCTGTCCTGGGCGATGCTGCAGCTGTTTGCCTTCGGCGGCGTGTGGATGGTCGAGACGTTGCCGGCACCGCTTCGGTGGTTGCACTACGTCACCCCGATGAGCGTTGTTCGCGACGGCATGATCTCCGCGTTCAACGGCGCTCCAGGGCTCGTCATCTCGCTTCTGGCCATGGCTGCGATCGCGGGAGCAGCGGCGGCAATCAACCTGGTCGCCGTCCGCAAGGCCCGGAGCCGGTACGAGTCTCGCCTGACCGAATTGGCGACCGACGGCACCGCACGCGGTGAGGTCGTCGTAGTCGGCTAGGCGCCTCGCGCGAAGCTGTTCGAACTCCGCCCACGGTGATCTCACGGTCACCGTGGGCGGAGTCGCGTCGTTCGGGCTGCCGGCATGACTAGTTTGATGCCATGGGAAAGGTCATCTTCGCCATGAACACATCGGTCGACGGTTACATCTCGGGGGAGTCTGGTGGACCCGATTTTGCGCCGGCACCGAGCGATGAGCTGATGCAGTACTTCAACGACCTCCAGCGCTCGGCGGCCTTGAGCTTGTACGGACGCATCGTGTATTCCGACATGCGGTACTGGGATACCGAGGATCCCAACCGCAGCGCGGTCGAGAAGGAGTTCACGGCCGCGTGGCGCGCAACACCAAAGGTCGTGGTGTCGACGACCCTCACCGAGGTCGGCCCGAACGCCACTTTGCTCTCGAAGGATGTGGACACCGAGCTGCGCCGGATCGTCGCCGACACGGACGGCATGATCGCAGCCGAAGGGCCCACGCTCGTTGAGACGCTGGCTCGCCTGGGGCTTGTCGACGAGTACCACCTCTATCAGCGGCCAGTCGTGACCGGTGGCGGCGGCAAGCCATTCTTCGCCGTGGGAACGAAAATTGATCTGACACTGCTTGGCGTCGAGGTGCTCCCCGACGACACTGTGCTGCTGCGATACCAGCCAGTGCGTTAGGGAGCTATTCGTCAGTCGGTCGATCGTTTTCACGGCGAGGCGCGAAATAGATGATCGTCGCGGCACCGAGAAGACTGACCGTCACCAGCAGCAATGGTGCGAGTTGAAGGACGCTCACGACCGTCACCAGTGGGCCGACGAACATGAGACCGAACATCACCCACGCGACCGCCCGACGCTTGTGCGGGCGTCGGATCGGCTCGTCGTCCGAGATCAACAAATCGTCGTGATCGCTCATCACCTCCGAACGTATCGGATTAGCGGTTTGCCCGCTTTTCAGGGCTGATCCGGGTCGAGGGCGAGGAGCACGCTGGCTACGGCTGTCGCACGCCGGACGAACAGCTCTCGATCGTCCCCGAGGTTTCCCTCGGTCCACTCGATGAACAGCGAAATGAAGGCTCCGAAGAGTGCCGAGAACCGCGTCCGCGTTCGAGGATCGTCGCTCTCTCCGACGACGGCCGGGCCAAGGATTGCCACGATGTGCTCTGGAATTGTCGAGCGCACGTGTTGGCGCAACCGGGAATTTGCCACCGGCTCCACGAGGAGTGTCCGGCAGATCCGAGGGTCCTGTTCCATGATCAGGGCAGCGGCATCCAAAGCGCCGGGAAGACCGCCGGTGAGCATCGCGGGCGCGACCGCCTGCTCGAATCGGCGAAACGTGTGGTCATACACGGCGAACAGCAGTGCGTCGACATCCGGAAAACTCTCGTAGAAGAACTTCAGACTCAGCCCTGCCTCACGACAGACGCTGCGCACCCCAAGCGCGGCCACGCCGCCAGTGCCGACCAAGTCGAAACCGGCGTCGAGGAATCTGCTTCGCCGCTCATCGGCGCGTACCAGCGCCGATTGCCCGGCATAGGTCCTTGACATACCCGAATCTTATCGGGAATCATCCGTTTTAGGAAACATACGTTCCACGATCGGGTAGCTCATGTTTACCGAAGAGATGTTCCAGGAAGCACTCCGGCGACCGCGCCTCATGCAGCCGATCCCCAAGGTGCTGACAAACCGCGCCGAACCAGTGCAGGTCATGGACGAAAAGCAACTGCAGGCGATGACGGACCGCTGGTTCGACGAGTACGAGGCATATCTCGCCTTCTATGCCAAACACGGCATCGACCTCGCCTGGACCCTGGACTGGGCGAAGAAGTACTGGTGGAGCTGGCAGGCGCGCGACATGAGCTATAACGACGAGCTCTATACGCAGGATCTGCGCTACACGGACGTCACCTCCATGGGCGCGACCATCGTCGGACTGGACGAGTTCGTGGCGTACAACTTCGCCTTCTTCGACGCGATCCCAGACTGGCGCTACGACCCGATCCCGGGGCAGTTCGCGGTCAGCCTCCACCCGAGCGGGACCACAACGATCATGATCCGGTATTACGGCAGCGGGCACCTGGTCGGTCCTCTGAAACTGCACCCGTACACCGAGGACGCCGCATCGATCCCCGGCAACGGCGCGTTCGTGCAGTTCACCGCGACGGATCGGTACCACTTCACCCCCGACGGTCGCATGTACGAAGGGGACACCCTGTACGACGCGCTCGGCGGAATGCAGGTCGCCGGCCTACTACCGCATCCGAACAGCAAGACCTTCAAGGCTGGGATGCGTGCCGCCGGCCTGGCGACCAAGGTTCAGACGCTGCTCACCAAGCGAACCGCGCGGGCGCGTGGAGTGCTCGGCAGCTGACAAGCCTCTCAATCGAGACGTGACGGACCCCAAGCGAAATGCCAGACTCGACAACGGGACTGATCCACGAGCGAGGAGAGACCGTGCAGCAGGTAAAGGCCGTCATCGCACGAGCCAAGGACGCGCCCGTCGAACTGGTCACGATCAACGTGCCCGACCCCGGACCCGGCGAAGCACTCGTGAAAGTGCAGGCCTGCGGTGTTTGCCACACCGACCTTCACTACCGCGAAGGTGGCATCAACGACGAGTTTCCGTTCCTGCTGGGTCATGAGGCCGCGGGAGTTGTCGAGAGCGTGGTTGACGACGTCAAGGGCCTCGCCCCGGGGGACTTCGTGGTGCTGAACTGGCGCGCAGTGTGCGGTAACTGTCGGGCCTGTCGTCGCGGTGAGCCGCAGTACTGCTTCTCGACGTTCAACGCCACGCGGAAGATGACCCTCGAAGACGGAACAGAGCTGTCGCCCGCGCTCGGGATCGGTGCATTCGCTGAGAAGACCCTGGTTGCCGCGGGCCAGTGCACGAAAGTCGATCCAGAGGCGCGGCCCGCCGCGGTCGGACTGCTCGGGTGCGGTGTGATGGCCGGCCTCGGCGCCGCAATGAACACCGGTGGCGCAACGCGCGGCAAGTCGGTCGCGGTGATCGGGTGCGGGGGAGTCGGCGTCGCCGCGGTCGCGGGCGCTGCGTTGGCGGGCGCGAGTCCGATCATCGCCGTCGACATCGACGCCGCCAAGCTCGAAGCCGCCAAGAAGTTGGGCGCCACCCATACCGTCGACTCGAGCTCGACCGATCCCGTCGAAGCGATTCGCGACATTTGTGCGCAGACCTACGCGGGCGCAGAGGGTGCCGATGTCGTCATCGAAGCTGTTGGGCGCCCGGAGACGTGGAAGCAGGCGTTCTACGCGCGCGACCTCGCCGGCACAGCGGTTCTGGTGGGTGTCCCGAGACCCGACATGAAGGTCCCGGACCTGCCGCTCATCGACCTGTTCAGCCGCGGCGGCACCCTGAAGTCGAGCTGGTACGGCGATTGCCTGCCGAGCCGCGACTTTCCGATGCTCGTCGACCTCTATCGACAGGGACGGCTCGACCTCGACGCTTTTGTCACCGAAGAGATCGGGATCGGCGATGTCGAGGCAGCGTTCGAACGAATGCATCAGGGCAATGTCCTGCGCTCGGTGGTCGTGTTCGAGTGACCCCGCGCATCGACCATGCGGTCACCTCGGGAACGTTCAGTCTCGACGGTCAGACATTCGACGTCGACAACAATGTGTGGATCGTCGGCGACGACGCGGAGTGCATCGTCATTGACGCGCCGCACTCGGTTGACGACATCCTTGCCGTGGTCGGTGATCGGGTGGTCAAGGCAATCGTCTGCACACACGCTCACGACGACCACGTGCGTGTTGCACCCGCACTACGTGAGCAGACAGCCGCCCCGATCCTGCTGCATCCCGCGGACCGGCCGCTCTGGGAATTGACCCACGGCACCGAAATCGGTTGGGATGCAGACCTATCCGGCGGGCAGGAGATCGCGGTGGGGGGTACCTCGCTCAAGGTGCTTCACACACCGGGTCATGCGCCAGGAGCCGTGTGCCTCTATGCGCCGGACCTGGGGGCGGTCTTCACCGGCGACACCCTGTTCCGCGGCGGCCCGGGCGCGACCGGTCGATCGTTCAGCGATCGGCCGACGATCGAGGCTTCCATCCGATCGGTGTTGTTCGCCCTCCCGCCAGAGACGATCGTGCACACGGGACATGGCGAGGACACGACGATCGGTGCTGAACGCGAGAATCTCGAGCGAACTGCGTAACCGGAGTCGTCACTGCACGTCTTCGCTGTTGCTGTCCAGCTCCCGATCGTGCTCGGCGATGCGCCGTTGAACGCGCGGGTCGGTAGCCGGCAGGAACCAGAATTGGCTGGCGAAAGCGTCAGGCTCGGCCTGTATAAGTGCGCTCGATTTGGCGAGCCGTCGCGGTTTCATCGTGGCCTCCGAGCTTGCTGTTCCCTATAGGAAAAGCCTTGTTGGCACGCGCGTTCCACCCAACGTGGCCTCCACTGAATCTCCATCCGTGATAGCTCGGAGCAGTTCGCTCGATACTGTTCTTGGTGTGATCGTGCGAATTCCGCGCTGGACCATCGCCGGAGACGGCAAATCGATTCCAACGGGTTCATTCGTGGCGCCGGACCAGCGGCTGAGTTGGCCGCGGACCGTGGGAATCGGCATGCAGCATGTGATCGCGATGTTCGGCGCGACCTTGCTCGTACCGACGATCACCCACTTTCCCGTGACCACGACGCTGTTCTTCTCGGGTGTCGGCACTGCACTGTTCCTGCTCTTGACCCACGGACGGGTGCCCAGTTATCTCGGGTCGTCGTTCGCGTTCATCGCTCCACTGACGGCGTCGTCGGCCGCCGGACCTGCCGCACAGCTCGGTGCCGTCGCTGCGGTCGGGGTTGTCCTGGCCGCGATTGGGTTCGCGGTTCGCGCCGCGGGTCCGCGAATTCTCGATTCGACCATGCCGCCGATTGTCACCGGCGCGATTGTGGCGCTGATCGGCCTCAATCTCGCGCCAGCGGCAACTGGCTCGTTCGAGAAGCAACCGCTCATCGCAGCGATCACCCTCGCCGCAATTCTGCTGGTGACGGTTCTTTCGCGCGGACTGCTCGGTCGCCTGAGCATCCTCGTCGGGTCCGTCGTGGGATGGGTCTTCGCCGCCGTCACCGGCGGACTGTCCGACGACCGCCTGTCCGCGCTGCACCGAGCAGACTGGATCGGCCTCCCCGAATTCCATGCTCCGGCATTCCATCTCTCGACGATCTTGCTGGCGCTTCCGGTGGTCGTCGTGCTCCTGGCGGAGAACGTGGGACACGTCAAAGCCGTCGCCGCGATCACCGCCGAATCGCTCGATGACCTCGCCGGCACGGCACTCGTCGCCGACGGCATCGCGACCACTCTCGCCGGCTGCGGCGGCGGATCCGGCACCACGACATACGCCGAGAACATCGGCGTGATGGCGGCGACGAAGGTCTACTCGACGGCTGCCTACTGGGTCGCGGCCGCGACCGCGATCGCGCTGTCGTTCTCGCCGAAGTTCGGGGCGTTGGTGTTCACCATCCCCGACGGCGTAATCGGGGGAGCGACGCTTCTCCTGTACGGCCTCATCGGACTTCTGGGCGTGCGGATCTGGATGGATGGCCGCGTCGATTTCAGTGATCCGGTCAACCTGACGGTGGCCGCCGCAGCGATCGTGGCCGGAATCGGCAATCTGACTCTGACCGTCGGGAGCGTGGAACTAGGCGGCATCGCCTGGGGTTCGGTCGGGATCCTCCTCGGATATCCGATCGCACGATTCCTGGCTTCCAAATCTCGTCAAACGGGGTCGTCAGAGGTCCGGACGAACGGTTCGGATAGCCGCGGCGACCAATCGAACGATCTCGTCGAGTAGTTCGTCTCGCGACAGTGCGACCCTGCCGTCCAGCCAATCGCTCACGGCCTGCGCGCCCCCGACGATGACGATCAGGGCTGCCATATCCAGCCGAGTGCGCTCCTTTTCCGAGACCTCCATGCTCGGAACGATGGCGTCGATGAGCATCGTGGCAATCGCGTGCTCCGCTCGGCCGACCGTGAGTTGGTCCCCGCCCATCATGTCCACGAAGAGTCGCGCGTTGCGCGGATCGGAGATGAGAACGGACACCACGCTTCCGACCGCTTCTTGCACCCGGCTGAGGAGGTCCGGAGTCGAGGACGCCAGAGTCGTCGCGGCCGCTGCAGTGACCTGCTCGACAAGCCGTTCGCCAAGGGCGACGAACAGGTCGTTCCGGGTGCGGAAGTGCTCGTAGAAATAGCGCTTTGATACGCCGGCCCGGGCAATGACGTCGTCGATGGTGACCGAATTTCGCGTTCCCTCGGCCAGCGCACTGAGGCCCGCGTCAAGCAGGGCATCCCGACGCTGCCGCACACGATCCGCTGCGCTCACGCCCTTGAACGGGCGGACAACGGCAACTGGATCGTTCACTCACCAATCTTGACACACCTTGTGACCTGAAATACAGTTCTAGGAACTACTCAGTTCCTAGTTTGCATCGGGAACTCAAGCCATCACCAAGGCAGGCGAAATACATGAACGTCCTCGATCAAGTCATCAACAAGGCCCAGGCGAAGGCGCAGGCGACCATCCCCATCGAACGCCAGATTCAGGGCGTCCACCTGTTCCAGAAGGTCAAGAAGATGGTGTTCGGTGACCAGACTCCGGTCTTCGTCGAACAGCCGATTCCAGATGCCGCAAATGTGCCGCTCGACAAGATCGACGTCAGCAACCCGTTCATGTTCCGGCAGGGACGTTGGCAGTCCTACTTCAAGCGCCTCCGCGACGAGGCGCCGGTCCACTATCAGGCGAACAGCCCCTTCGGCCCCTTCTGGTCGATCACGCGTTACGCGGACATCGTCGAGGTCGACCGTGGCCACGACGTGTTCTCCGCCGAACCGCAAATCGTGATCGGTGCACCGCCCGAGGGTCTCAGCGTCGAAATGTTCATCGCGATGGACCCGCCGCGGCATGAGGAACAGCGCGGAGCGGTGCAGGGTGTCGTCGCCCCGCAGAACCTCCAGGAGATGGAATCCCTCATCCGCTCACGCGTGGCAGAGGTCCTTGACAGCCTTCCGGTCGACGAGCCGTTCGACTGGGTCGACAACGTCTCGGTCGAGCTGACCTCGCGCATGCTCGCAACCCTGCTCGACTTCCCGTACGAGCAGCGCCGCAAGTTGGTGTACTGGTCCGACCTGGCCGGCGGTAGCGCCTCGGCCGCAGGCGGCACGAACGACGCGGACGAAATGTTCACGGGCGTAGCGGACATGGCAAAGAGCTTCAGCGCACTCTGGCACGACAAGGCGGCGCGTTTGGCGGCGGGCGAGAAGCCTGGCTTCGACCTGATCACCCTCATGCAGAAGTCTGAGGACACGAAGGACCTGATCCATCGCCCGATGGAGTTCCTCGGCAACCTGATCCTGCTGATCGTGGGCGGCAATGACACCACCCGCAATTCGATGACCGGCGGCGTGCTGGCCCTGAACCAGTTCCCGGACGAGTTCGCCAAGCTCAAGGCTGACCACGGGCTCATTCCCAAGATGGTCAACGAAATCATCCGCTGGCAGACGCCGCTGGCTTACATGCGCCGCGTCGCCAAAGAGGACACCGTGCTCAACGGGCAGAAGATCAAGAAGGGCGACAAGGTCGTCATGTGGTACGTGTCGGGCAACCGGGACGAGCGCAAGTTCCAGAATCCGGACGACTTCATCATCGGCCGTCCCAACGCCCGTCACCACATCTCGTTCGGCATCGGCATCCACCGCTGCATGGGCAGCCGCCTCGCGGAGTTGCAGCTGAAGATCCTGTGGGAGGAACTGCTCGCGCGATTCGAGGACATCCAGGTCGTGGGCGAGCCGGAATACGCCCAATCCAACTTCGTCAAGGCCTACACGAAGATGATGGTCAAGCTGACTCGGAAGCCGGAGTCCGACACCACGGCTTAAGGTCGGTGCATGCCTCAGGTTCGGCTTGCCTCAGCAACGATTCCGCTGCTCAACGCCCTGAATGAAGACCGCAACCGATTCTCCGAGTTGATCGGGTCATCCGTCCCAGACGGATGGCCCGAGTTCCCGGAGGCGATCGGCTTCACCCTGGAACATCTCCACACCGCACCGGAGGCCGACCACTCGTGGTCGATGCAGTTTTTCCTCGACTGTGAGACCGGGCGCCTGCTCGGATCGGGTGGCTTCGCCGCCCCGCCGGCCGATCGCACGGTCGAGATCGGCTACGAAATCGCCCCCGAGTTCCGGGGTCGCGGATTCGGGAGTGCGGGCGCCCTGGCCCTCGTCGAGTGCGCAGTGGCCAGCGGCGAGGTCGACCACGTCATCGCGCACACGCTGCCCGGCCCGAACGCATCGACGGGCGTGCTCGTGTCGCTGGGTTTCGAGCATGTCGCCGACCAGGAGGATCCCGAGGTGGGGACCGTTTGGGAGTGGAGATGGACGCGTTTCCCGGCGGGGTAGCCCAACCTGCGCCGGGAGCTCAATTCGGCTCGGTTAGCGTTCTCAGGTGCGGATCTGCGACCAGCGGTTGATGGTCGAACACAATAGCGGACACAGTGGTTCCGTTAGGCAACGTGTGCGGCCGGCGATCGACTTCCGCCGCGCCGATCTTGCCGCAGATGCGCTGCACCGCAAGATTTGACTCAGTCGTCTTGATCTCGACCGTGAGGTATCCGGCGACATGGATCGCCTCGACCAGGGCGTCGACCGCTTCGGTCGCGTACCCCGATCCGCGGTGATTGGGGCCAACCCACCAACCGAGGGAACGCGCCGACCTGCGGCCAGAGACAGGAAGCACAAATGCTCCACCGATGACGGTCGAGGTCGAGCGCAACACCATGACGTAAACGCCAGGAGTCGGGCCGCCGCCACGGACCGCGTCAACGTGGGCCTTGCCCGTTTCCTTCGTCCAGCCGTTGCTGTCGCGCATCACATCGTCGATCGTGGCTTCGAGAGACGCGGCCTCCGCAGACACGGGTTTGCGCAGTATGAGGCGAGGCGTCTCGATGGCCGGCAGAACATCGAAGTTCTTCTTGACCGACTTCTTCGTGCGCCGGCCCAACTCCCAAACCCAAAATGCAACGCCGCCAACCACGGTCGCTATCGCCAGTGCGATCCACACGGCAACGACCAGTCCGGTCGAAAGGGGAGACATGCTGGTAAGAAATGCGTATCCCGCGATTGCAGCCCAGAGCCCACATACTGCAATGTGTCCCGCCAGCCCCACGACGGCGCGCACCGGCCAACGTTTGAACACGTTTCTGGCGTATTCGATTTGCCACGACATGTTCGGAGACTAACCAGCCTTGAACGGGTTCGGCCCACGACCGCACCCGCGGACTCCCGTACCTACGAGGTGACCGCTTCCCATGCCGCTCCGCGTGAAGTGCCCATCTGTGGACAGTCGACCGTGCTGACGCGGGTTCTAACGGTGGTTGCAACACCTCGATTT
>JAJFUQ010000267.1 GCA_021372355.1 Nocardiaceae bacterium
CAGCTGGGTTGACTGCGAACCCATCGCCAATGAGTGGAACCTCGACCCCAATACCGGGCAGCCCGTCCATCGCATGGTCACCACGGACGCTCTCGACGTCGAGCGGGCTCTACAGCACGCCGAGCGGGCTTACTCAGCGCGTGCGGATGTCGAGGAGCGTGCGGCGGTTCTCGAGCGGGTCGCAACGCTTTTGGAGGCTCGCGCCGAGGACATCGCACGGACCGATTCCCTGACCAGCGGAGCGCCGATCAGCGTCACCCGGAAGGTCGCCGCGTTCCTGCCTTTCCGGATTCGAGCGGCCGCGGCCGAAGCGCGGAGCCTTCCGCGTGTTCAGTCACTGGGGGCCGGCGGTCGGGACGTCCGTCTGTACAAGGTTCCGTGGGGCCCGGCGGCGATTCTGACGCCGTGGAACGGCCCGAGCTTCATCCCGGCAGCGAAGGTCGCCAGTGCCTTCGCGGCCGGATGCCCCGTCATCCTGAAGCCGTCCGAGCACGCGCCGGGTAGCGCGCAGCTTGTCGTCGAGTGCTTCGTCGAAGCCGGATTACCCAGCGGCGCATTGCAACTCGTGCACGGCCGAGGCGAGGTCGGCGCTGCACTGACGTCTGACCCGCGCATCAAGATCGTGTCGTTCACCGGTGGACCGGTAGCCGGACGGGCTATCGCCCGCGCCGCTGCCGAGGACTTCAAGGTCCTCCAGCTCGAACTCGGCGGCAACAACCCGGTGCTGGTTCTCGAGGACGCCGACGTCGAGGTCGCCGCCGACGGAATCTTCGAGGGCATGACCAAGATCAATGGCCAGTGGTGTGAGGGGCCGGGGAAGGTTCTCGCTCACCGGAGTCTGGTCGAGCCACTGGTCGAGGCGCTCACCGAGCGCATCTCCAAGCTCGTAGTCGGCCACTCTCTCGATGAGAGCGTCGAGCTTGGCCCGATTTCGAACGCACCGCACTTCGCGACGCTGCAAGCGCGGATCGACGGACTCCGCGGCTTGGGCGCAACCATTCACCAGCCGGCCCGGCTGCCTGAGCTCGACGGACTCTTCTTGTCACCGACGGTTGCGGTCGGAGCCGACCCGGCCAAGGCGACCGCCGAGTTGTTCGGACCGCTGGTCTCCGTCCATGCCGTGGACTCCGACGACGAGGCCCTGCGCATCGCGAACGCCAACCCCTCCGGGCTCGACGCCTACGTGTTCGGCCGTGACACCGACCGAGCGATCGAGGTCGGTTCGCGGGTTCTGTCCGGAGAGGTCCGGGTCAATGGCGCAAAGCTCGCTGACCTCGGAGACGACTCGGCCCAGAGCTTCTGGGGACCCGCCGGCATCGGGGGCCACGGCCCGGCCGAATCAGTGCGCGTGTTCTGCGGCGACCGGGTCGTCGGCGTCGATTCACCCGACCTTCCGCTCTAACTAGAGAGAAAAACTTGTCATGACAACCCAAACAATCACGCCTGAGCTGGCCTCAGACGCGAAGCCGGCGCCGCGAAAAGGCCCGCTCATAGCGGTGGGTGCACTTCTGGTGACCCTGACCAACGCGGTCATTTTTGTTCTGCCACCACTACTCCCGATCATGCAGGCGCACTTCGGACTGACCTCGGTCGCCGCGACCACCTGGATCTACACCGCGCTCACCCTGGGCGGTGGCGCGGGTTTCATCCTGTTACCGCGCCTCGCCGACGTCTTCGGGGATCGCAACGCGACCGTGTTCGCCTCGGGCAGCCTCGCACTCGGTGCGCTCATTCCCGCAGTCGGCGACTCGTATCCAGCGCTCCTGGTGGGGACCACTTTCATGGGTGTCGGCGGTGCGGCTCAGCTGCTGCCGCTGGGATTTCTGCGACGGAATCTCGCCGAGAACGGGATTCAAACGGCGGTATCAGTCCTGATCGTCGCCACCGGTAGCGGCATCTTCGTCGGCGTGATGGGTGGGGGTCTGATTGTCGAAGATCTGTCGCTGACGAGCTTCTTCTACATCCTTGCCGCGGCGTGCGCGGCGACGACGCTGGTCTCGTTCCTCGTCATCGCGCACACCTCGGACTCCCAGCCCCGCGGTCGAATCGGCGCAGTTGGCACGGTGTGGATGATCGCGTGGGTTGCGGCGATCCTGTTGTCGTTGACGCAGGGACTGGTGTGGGGTGGTGGTGCGCTCATTCCGTTGGTCGCCGGGATCGTGGGTGGCGTCGCGTGGATCCGCGTCCAGCGCCGATCCTCGTCGCCCGTTATCGACAGCGCGCTGCTGAAAGCTCCTTTCGTCACCACCGCGTGCATTTCGATCGCGTTGTTCGCCGCGGTGAACGCGGCATTCCTGCTGTTGCTGAGCACCTACAGCCAGACCGATCCGCACTCGCTTCCCGCGGGAGATGCCTACGGCTTGGGACTGAGCGCCCTGCAGACCGGCGCCCTTATGTTGCCGTTCGCGGCAATGTTCTTGGTGGGCGGACGGCTTACCGATCGCCCGATCTACGAGGGTCGTGGTTCCACGGTGCTCGTGCTGGCAGCAGTGAGCAGTGCCGCCGGCCTCGGCTGGTTGGCGCTCGCGCACGACCACAGTTGGTACTACCTCGTGGGCGCCGCACTCGTCGGATTGGGATGCAGCGTCGGCTACTCGGCGACCTTCACCCTGGTCCAGATCGTGGTGCCCGAGGAGAAGAGCGGCATGGCTGCCGGAGTGGCTGGTACAGCCATGGCCGTCGGCTTCGCATTCGGCACGGCGCTGGTGTCCGGCGTCCTCAGCGCGGCCGTGATCCACGTTCCCGGATCGGACGTCACCGTTCCCCAGGAGAGCTTGTACGGAACGGGCTATTGGATCGCCGGCGGTCTCGCCGTGCTGATCGTGATTGCCGTGCGGATCTCCAAGGCACGCAGCAATTCTCAGAAGACAAAGGAAAGAGAAATGAACACCGATAACGTCGAGTACTCGACCTTCACCGGGTGGGTGACCCCGCCGCGTGATGTTCAGCCCGCCCTGAACGAGGAAATCACGTGTGATGTCGCGGTGGTCGGCGGTGGCCTGGGCGGAATGTCGACGGCGCTGCGGCTTGCCGAGCGCGGCCAGGACGTGGTTCTACTCGAGGGCAAATTCTGCGGCCACGGCTCGAGTTCGCGCAACGCCGGGCAGGTCGCCGGCGCTCCCGGCGGCGATATCCAGATGCTGAACATCCTCTTCGGCAAGCGACTGCCGGGATTCGTCCAATTCGCCGAGAACGCTGCGCACTTCCTGGAGAACCTCGTCGATCGATTCGAGATCGATTGCGACTACGAACGGACTGGCAATGTATGCGTCGCGGTATCGCGAGGTCAGATGGGTCGCGTCCGCCGGGTGACGAAGATTCTGCAGCGGTGCGGCGCAAAGGTCGAGATCGGAACGAGCGCGGAGCTCGGCATTCCCCGCGGATTCGTCGGCGGCATGCGCGAAGCCGTCGGCGGCCAGATGAATCCAGGAAAGTTCACGCTGGCAATCCGACGAATTCTGCTGTCGTCGAAGGCGCGGGTCTTCGAGCAGACAAGGGTCACCGACATCACGAATGACGGCGATGGTGTGACGATCCAGACGTCCGGAGGCACAGTGCGTGCACGCAAGGTCGTGCTCGCCACGAACGCCTTCGCGGGGGATCTGGCAATCACCCCGAAGTGGCTTTCCGCGCCGATCTGGGTCACCGAGTTGGAGACCGAGCCGATCGACCCGGAACGCCTGGCCGCGTTGGGCTGGACCAGTCGCTCGGGCGTGGTGACTCAGCACAACTTCATGGAGAACTATCGCCTGACCCCGCAGAACACCATCGTGTTCGGCGTCCGCAAACTCGAGCGTGGCCCGTCGTACCCGCTGCCGTCGCGAGCGCCGGACCCGGCGATCGTGGCCGAGCTCGCACGCGGATTCGCGATGCGCTTCCCGGCGCTGAGTGACGTCGCCGTCGCGCGGGCGTGGGGCGGCTGGATCGGCATCACGTCGACGTTCCTTCCGCTCGCCGGAAACATCAACGACGACGTCATCTACTCGCTTGCCTGCAACGGCCATGGCTTGGCTCAGGCGCCGTACGTGGGTTCGCTGATCGCCGACCTGATCGTGGACGGCTCCAAGCACGAGGACCTCGAAACGCTCTGGCAGCGCAAGCCCAAGTTCATGCGTCCAATCATGATGAGTGCTGCTGGGCTGAAGGCGGTCTGGGCCGTCGACCGATTCAACGACCGGATCAACGGAAGCCGCCGAAACGCGGAGAAGGGTGCGGTGCCGGTCAGTTGATCAGGTTCAGCACCAGGTTGATCGTGGTCGCGATGATCACCGTGCCGTAGACGTAGCTGAACAGGCAGTGCTTGAGGACGGTCGACCGAATCTCGCTCCGGCTGACGGATGTATCCGACACCTGGTACGTCATCCCGAGGTTGAACGAGAAGTAGGCGAAGTCCATGTAGCGAGGCGGTGCAGGGTTGTTGAAGTCGATGCCACCCTCGGGGTCCGAGTAGTACAGACGGGCGTACCGCGTCATGTGCATGGTGTGGAGCAACGTCCAGGCGGCCAGGATGGCGGCGACGGACATCGCTCCGTATGGAATCTTGTCCTTGTCGGTGCTTGTCGCGAGCATGATCCCGATCGACCCGAGGCTGCCGACGAGCACCAGCAGGGTCGCGAGGTCACCGAGGGTGTCGTTGATGTCCGAGGAACTCGCATGGCGGCGCGTCGTCTCGCCATCAAGGCCCAGGAGCGTGACGAGTATCCAGCCGGAGTGGACGAACGCTCCGACGATCACGAAGGCGAGCAAGGCGACTGACCAGTGGTCAAAGGCGATCCATGCGGCCGCGCCCGCAGCCAGGCCGATCGACCAGGAGACCCCGAATCGGGTTGCGCCCACTGAATTCGCCACTGATTCAGGGTGCCGGAAATACCGATGCCCTGTCAGCGAACAAGCTGACAGGGCGTCGCCAGAATCCGGCCTGCGGCGCGACGTGAACTCGGTAGTCGCGTCTTAAGCGGAGCGCTCGGCCGGGTTCAGGTTGCCGATGTGCACCTCGGACTCGAGCAAGCCGTCGTCGCTCGGGGCGAGACCCTTCGTGAACACCCGATCGCGCTGCCTGGCGCGCATGCCCAGG
>JAJFUQ010000272.1 GCA_021372355.1 Nocardiaceae bacterium
TCGACGGTCGGCGTTGTGCCACGGACCGATGAGCAGTGCGTCATAGACCTTCAGCCAGCCGGTTTCCGTCTGCCAGGTGGTCTCGACGATCAATCCGCCCGGACGGTAGTGACGCGCCGCGGGCACGTACTGGCCGTAGGGACCGACCCGGAAGTGACCGGCGCCGCGGTCGAGAATCGAACCGAAGACACTGGGCGCATCGGGACGCGGCAGGCACATCCACTCGACCGCACCGCTCGGCGCAATGAGGCACGTGGTCTCGCAGTCGGAGAGAAACGCATAGTCATCGATCGGCGGGAACGGGCTCCGTTTCGCCTTCGGTACACCTTGAAAGACTGGCTCGGGACTGGGAGTTCGGGTCTCCGCGGGTGCATCACCGTTGACCGTCGTCGTCATGTCAGCCACTACACTGTCGGCCACTTTGACGCTCCTTCTCTTGACTCGAGACTTGCCCTCAGCGGGTCGCTTCTCAGCGCGAACCATTTGGCAATCATCCCGTCGAGACCTCGCAATGGAAGGCGATTCAGACAGAAATACTTGCATTAGCCTGCAGGTGTGCGAGCGATGACGATGAGCACGCCGGGCGGTCCCGAGGTCCTGCAGTGGACTGAGGTGAGCACACCGACGGTGAGCGACGGACAGATTCGAATCGACGTGGCGGCGACTGCGGTGAACCGCGCTGACCTGCTACAACGTCAAGGTTTCTACCCTCCACCGCCCGGTGCGAGCGACATCATCGGCCTCGAATGCTCCGGCACCGTCAGCGAGATCGGCCCCGGCGTCGACCAGTGGCGCATCGGCGACGAAGTTTGCGCGCTGCTCGCTGGGGGCGGCTACGCCGAGCAAGTCGTCGTCGATGCGCGGCACGTTCTCCCCAAACCCGCTGGCATCAGCCTGGTTTCCGCGGCGAGCCTGCCCGAGACCGCGTGCACCGTGTGGTCGAACCTCGTGATGCGCGCGGGGCTCCGCGCCGGACAGCGCGTCCTCATCCACGGCGGCTCGAGCGGGATCGGAACGCACGCGATTCAGATCTGCCGCGCACTCGGCGCCACGGTTGCGGTAACGGCGGGCAGCACCGAAAAGCTCGAGGCTTGCGCGGCACTCGGCGCCGAGATCCTCGTCAACTACCGCACCGAGGACTTTGCCGAACTCGTTCGCGCCGACCTCATCCTGGACATCATGGGCGCGAAGTATCTCGCCCGGAACATCCGGGTGCTGCAGCCGGACGGTCAGCTCGTCATCATCGGAATGCAGGGCGGCGTCTCCGCCGAACTCCCGATCGCCGAACTTCTCGCCAAGCGCGGTAGCGTCCACGCGACGAACCTGCGCGGACGCCCGGCCGACAACAAAGCCGCGATAGTCGCCGCCGTCCGGGAACACGTGTGGCCGCTCATCGAAGCGGGAACGGTCCGGCCCGTGGTGCACGCCGAACTCCCGATCACCGAGGCGCCGGAAGCACACCGGATGCTGGACTCGGGCTCGGTCATCGGGAAAGTGGTGCTGGTCGTCCGCGCAGAAGCTGACGAGCCGTTCGGTAGCGTGAAGGCATGACGCATCCAGACGCAGACAACCCAGTGGTCATCGGCCCGGGCGGACAGCCTCTGGAAGTGAGCGCGGACGACGTCGAGGATGCCGACGATCCCGTAACCGACCTGACGGACATGGTCGAGCAGCCGGCCAAGGTCATGCGCATCGGCACGATGATCAAGCAGCTGCTCGAGGAAGTCCGCCAGGCGCCGCTGGACGACGCGAGCCGGACCCGATTGCGCGAGATCCACAAGTCGTCGATAAGAGAACTCGAACAGGGACTCGCACCCGAGCTTCGCGAAGAACTCGAACGCCTCGCCCTCCCGTTCGGCGACGATTCGATCCCGTCGGATGCCGAACTCCGGATCGCCCAGGCACAGCTCGTCGGATGGCTCGAAGGGCTCTTCCACGGCATTCAAACGGCCCTCTTCGCCCAGCAGATGTCGGCCCGCGCGCAGCTCGAGCAGATGCGCCAGGGCGCACTTCCGCCCGGTCAGCACGCTCGCGACCCACGCGGTCACCACCCGGGCACCGGACAGTACCTGTAGGCCTGAATAGGACTAGTCCGACACCTTTCAGCGGACTCTCAGCGGTCGGCTGCCACCTTGTGGCGTAACTCGAGTGCTGAAAGGTTCCGCTGTGGACATCTCCAAGATCAATGGGCTGCCGGCCCACCCACTCCTCATTCACGTCGTCGTTGTGATGGTGCCGCTGGCGGCAGTGCTTCTTGTGCTGTCCGTCGTGTGGCCGGCTGCGCGCCGAAAGCTCGGCATCGTCACCCCGATCGCGGCGCTGATCGGACTCGCCTTCGTACCCGTGGCGCAGGAAGCGGGAGAAGCCCTCGAGCACAGCCTGCCGCACTCGGATCTGATCGAACGTCACTCCGAGTACGGCGATCAGGTGCTCTTCGGTGCCTCATTGCTGTTTGTCTTCGCCGTGCTGTGGTGGGCGATCCACCTTCCGGTCATCGCCGACCGCCTGCCGGGCGCTGCGGGCAGTCGTCCCACGTGGGTCAAATTGGCCGTCGCCGGGCTTGCGGTGTTGTCGATCGGATCGGCAGCGCTGGCCAGTGTGCAGGTCTATCAAGCCGGTGACAGCGGTGCGAAATCCGCTTGGGGCGACGTTCAGATGACCAACGGAAAGTGACCAGAAGCAGGTCGCAGCATGCTGATTCGATGCTGTGTCGCAGCTCAGTGCGCATGCGACCTGCTTGGACTACCGAGTAGGCTCGCTTTTCGTGCCGGTAGCCTCCGCCTCGAATGCTGAACCCGACGAGATCGTCAACGACTCGTTCACGTTCAAGCGTGCTTTCAAAGATCTTCGAGATGGCTTTGGCCAACGCGAATTGTGGTTGTCGCTGGGCTGGCAGGACATCAAGCAGAAGTACCGCCGATCGGTCCTCGGACCGTTCTGGATCACTCTCGCGACCGGTGTCCAAGCCGCAGCGATGGGGTTCTTGTACTCAGCGCTGTTCAAGCTCGACGTCGTCGACTTCCTGCCCTACGTCACCGTCGGCCTGATCGTCTGGAATCTGATCTCCGCGGCGATCACCGATGGTTCCGAGGTGTTCATCGCGAACGAGGGCCTCATCAAGCAGCTCCCGTCGGCGCTGAGCGTCCACGTGTACCGACTGGTGTGGCGACAACTCCTGCTGTTCGCGCACAACTTCGTCATCTACTTCGTGCTGCTCGTGGTCCTCGGTACGTGGCGGAATCTGCACATATCCGTGCTGCTGGCGATCCCGGCGATGGCCCTGATTGCGCTCAATGTCATCTGGGCGTCGCTGGTGATCGGGATCTTCTCCACGCGCTTCCGCGATATCGCGCCCATCATGCAGAGCTTGACGCTGCTGCTGTTCGTCTTGACTCCGATCTTCTGGACGACGAAGAGCCTGCACAACCAGGGCGGCCAGATGTCCGAGCGCGCCAAGCTCGCCGAGCTGAACCCGCTGTTCCACTACCTCGAGATCATTCGCGGACCGCTCATCGGCGAGCATGTGGCTGCCTACCACTGGTACATCGTCATCGTGATCACCGTGGTGGGGTGGCTACTGGCGCTGTTGTCCATGAAGAAGTTCCGCTCACGCGTTCCGTACTGGGTCTAGGGCACAGGGTTTAAGGGTCACTACATGGTCAGCATCGAAACCCGCGACGCGTGGGTCGAGTTCCCGATTTTCGACGCCAAGGCGCGGTCGCTGAAGAAGGCCTTCCTGGGCAAGGCGGGCGGCGCGATCGGCCGCAACTCCTCAGACGTCGTCGTCGTGGAAGCGCTGCGCGAAATCACCCTGGACCTCAAGACCGGCGACCGCATCGGCCTCGTCGGACACAACGGCGCGGGCAAGTCGACGCTGTTGCGCCTGCTCAGCGGAATCTACGAGCCCTCCCGCGGTAGCGCAGTGATCCGTGGTCGCGTCGCCCCCGTGTTCGACCTCGGTGTCGGTATGGACCCTGAGATCTCCGGCTTCGAGAACATCGTCATCCGCGGTCTGTTCCTCGGACAGACGCGCAAGCAGATGATGGCGAAGATCGACGAAATCGCCGACTTCACCGAACTCGGCGAGTACCTCAACATGCCGTTGCGCACGTATTCGACCGGTATGCGCATCCGCCTCGCGATGGGTGTCGTGACCAGCATCGACCCCGAGATCCTGCTGCTCGACGAGGGACTCGGCGCAGTCGACGCCGAATTCATGAAGAAGGCCCGCACCCGGCTCGAGTCCCTGGTCGAACGTTCCGGCATGCTCGTGTTCGCGTCGCACTCGAACGAGTTCCTCGCCCAGCTGTGCGACACCGCGCTGTGGATCGACCACGGCCGTATCCGAATGGCCGACCGGGTCGACAAGGTCGTCGAAGCCTACGAAGGCCATGAGGCGGGCGAGCACGTGCGCACGATCATGAAAGAACTGGGCAAGCTCT
>JAJFUQ010000273.1 GCA_021372355.1 Nocardiaceae bacterium
GGTCAACGGCTGCGCGCCACGATCGCCAAACCCGGCACGATGTTCGTGAGCCAGCCCGAGATCCCGGTTCCGCTCGCGGTCGAATTCCCTTTCCCCGCTTGGGCAACGCGAGCCTCCGAAGTCCCCGACACCGGCACCGCCGACGCGAGCCGCGCCTACACGCGCATTCCTATCGCCGACGACGACGACCCGGGATTCTGACCTATGAAGTTCCTCCACACGTCCGACTGGCATGTCGGCAAAACGCTCAAAGGTCGCAGTCGCCTCGACGAGCATCGCGAAGTACTGCGAGAAATCGTGCAGATCGCGCGGGAGAACACGGTCGACGGAGTCCTCATCGCCGGCGACCTCTTCGAGACGTCAGCGCCGTCGGCCGAGGCGCAGAAGCTCGTCGTCCAAGCGCTCATGGCACTGAAGAACACCGGCGCCGAAGTCATCACGATGTCCGGAAATCACGATCACGCCGGGCTTTTCGAAGTCTTTCGACCGCTCATGAGCGCGGTCGGCATCCACATCCTCGGCTCGTTCCGCCCGGCAGCGAAAGGCGGAGTCGTCTCGTTCACCGCGCGCAGCACGGGTGAACTCGTCAACGTCGGCGTCATTCCGTTCCTGTCCCAGCGGTACGCCGTCAAGGCGGCCGAACTGCTGAACAACACTCCCGCCGAGCATTCGGGAGCGTATGAACAGCAGGTCCGCGACGTGCTCGCCGACCTCAAAACCGGGTTCACGCCGAACGCGGTGAACATCATCATGGCCCACCTCACGGTCACCAATGCGGCATTCGGCGGCGGTGAACGAGCAGCCCAGTCGATCTTCGAATATCACGTCCCGGCAACCGCTTTCGGCTCCGAGCCGCACTATGTGGCGCTCGGTCACCTGCACCGGAGGCAGAGCCTTCCGGCGGCATGCCCGGTCCACTACAGCGGCTCCCCGATTGCGGTCGACTTCGGCGAGCAGGAAAACGACAACGTGGTGCTGCTCGTCGAGGCTTCGCCGTCGGCACCCGCTTCCACCACCGACGTCCCCATCACCACAGGCCGGAAACTTCGCACTGTCCACGGCACGATTGCCGAACTCGCCGATCAAGACTTCGGCGACGACTTTCTGCGCGTCTACGTTCGCGAACACGCCCGCGCCGGCCTCCGCGACGAAGTGCAGGATCTGTTGCCCAATGCCCTGGAGATCCGCATCGACGAGGAGTTCGCGCAACGCATCTCGGCTCCCACGGTCGACATCCGCGCCGACCGCTCACCCGGCGAACTGTTTGCCGAGTTCTGCAACGAACGCGGCATCGCGGACGCGCGGCTCACCGCACTTTTCGATCAACTCCACGACGATCTCACCGCAGCCGGAGGCAACTGATGCGCCCGGTCCTGTTGGAAATCGACGGCTTCACCTCGTACAAGAACAAGGCCGTCATCGATTTTCGTGACACCGATTTCTTCGCGCTGGTCGGCCCGACCGGCAGCGGAAAGAGCACGATTCTCGATGCGATGGCGTTCGCCCTCTACCGCTCCGCACCACGATGGAACGACGTCGGTGCCGTGGCGCCAGCTCTGTCACCGACGGCGAACAGAGCGGTCGTCCGGCTGATCTTCGATGCGAATGGCAAGCGCTACAGCGTTATTCGGGATGTTCGTCGCGGCGGCGGCAAGACCGCCGCGATCACGGTCAAAGAGCAACGACTCGAACAGTTCCACAACGCCGACGACGACGGCACCGGCGAAACCGACGTCCTCGAAGCCGGCAACGCAGTCACCGCGAAGGTCACCGAGCTCCTAGGCCTGACGTTCCAAGAGTTCTGCACGTGTGTCGTTCTCCCGCAGGGCGACTTCTCTAAGTTTCTGCACGCGACGTCCGGTGAGCGTCAGGCAATCCTCAAGAAGCTGCTCGGCTACCAGATCTACGACAGCATTCGATCGGCGGCCGACGCCCGGGCGCGGGATCATCACGCTCGAGCGGAGGGTTTGCAGGCCCATCTCGAATCACTCGGTGCGGTCGGCGAGAGTGTGATCGCCGAACGCCAGGTCCGGGTCACGCAGTTTGAGACGTTGGAACAGCTGGTCACCAACGAGCTGCTCCCCGCTCACCAGCGCGCAACCGACGAAGCGGCTGCGATCAATGTCCAAGTGCAGCAGGTCAGTTCGGAGCAGTCCCTGCTTGGTCGAGTCTCCGTGCCAGCTGATGTCGCCGAACTTCAGCACGCACGAACGGTGAGCGCCGAAGCCGTCGTCGATGCACAGGCGGCCGAGTCGATCGCCGAGCTCGAAGACCAGACGGCTCGCGACGCACTCGCTGCCGCCCCAGCACGCGCGGCGCTCGAAATCATCAAGCAGAACTGGGCGAATCTCGCGTCGGTGTCCAAGCAGATCCCTGAACTGCAGGTTCAAGCCACCGATGCCGACGCCGCTCGCCGTGCCGCCGAGATTGCCAACGCCGAGGCCGAAGCCGCGCTCATCGCAGCACGAAGTGCGCACGAAAGCGCTCATGCGGAGGCCGAGTCCACGCGGGCTGCGGCCGATCGAGCCGGCGCCGAGCTCGCGCTCTTGACCGCTATCAACACACCGGCTGGAGTCAGCGAGCTTGCCGAATTGCTGGACGCCGCCGCTCAGTCTCAGGCTGCGGCCACGACGGCGGTGGCCGACGCAGAGAAGGCCGATGAACGTGCCCGTGACGCACTCGCTGCCGCGCCCGACGCTGGAACGCTTTCCACCGCAACCAGTCTCACCGCGCAGGTCGCCAAGGCCACCAAAGAGATGGCGAGCGACGACACCGATGACTCGGCGATCCTCGCCAATCTGCGGGATGCCGTCGCACGGGCCGAGCACGCGGTCGACGAGATCAGCCGCGACGGCCACGTCCACGTGCTCCGCGAGACGCTGACCATCGGCGACCCGTGCCCGGTGTGCGAGCAATCGGTGTCGACCGTCCCGCGCACGACGGCTGTCGACGAGGATCGACTGCCGAAAGCTCGAGCCGAGCTCAAAGCCGCTCGAGAACAACTGGCCAAGGCAGACCGCGAAGCCGCCGCCCTTGCGGCAAAACGTTCCGCTGAACGCGAGCGCCTGGCGTCTGACCAGCGCCGACTGGATGAACTGCTCGCCCAACTCGATACGACGGTGGACGGCCTGGCTGAGCTCACGGCTTCGCGAGTCACGCTGCAGGAGAACGCAGTCCGAGCCGCTGCCCGGTTGCGAACGGCACGGAACTCGGTGATCGATGCGCAGGAGGCGGTCGAGAAACTGAACGATCGACGGCGGAATGCGGTCACCGAACTGCGGTCCGCCAGGGATACGGTGCCCGGTGCTCCGCTGATCGACGACTCCGACGTCGCGGCGGCCTGGAAGTTGCTCACCAGCTGGGCCGCCGAACGAGCCCAGGCGATTCCGATCGGTCAGCTGAAGCAAGAAGCAGCCCAAGCGCATTCGGACCTCGTCGCGAGAGCGGCAGACCTCAAGGCCGCCGAAGCCGCGGCGAAGCAGGCGAATCAGAGGCGGCTCGACAGCGCCCTCGCCAGCCAGAAAGCGCAGGCTGCGTTGTCCAACGCCGAGACCCGTCGAGACGACCTCACGCAGACCCTCGCGACCGCGATCGACGCCGATTCCGTCGAGATCGAACTGCGCAAGGTCGCGCTGCTCGAAGCCAACTGCACGAAAGCCCGAACACAACTCGCCGCCGCTCGAACCGCCGTCCGGACAGCGCAATCCGCACAGAAGCAGGCCTCCGAGCGCGCTTCCGCGAGCTGGGCATCTTTGCGGCGTGCCCGCGATCCGCTCACTGCGCTTGGCGCACCCGAACCTGGCGCCGAATCCGGTGACTTGCAGCAGGCATGGACAACTCTTGCTGGCTGGGCTGCGGCCGAAGTCGTCACCAGGGGTGCACAACTCGAGACACTCAACGCTGCAGCTGAGGAGGCCCGACGAAGCATCGAGGCAGCAGCAAGTGCACTCGAATCTCATCTGGTGGAAGCTGGTGTCGACGCGACAACCGCCACTTCAACCCGCGTTCTCGCGGGCTCCATCGCACAGGCTCATGCGGCGCTGAACCAGGCGAAGTCCGACTTCGATAAGGCCAAGAACCTGCTCGATGACGCGCGCCGCGAGAAAGAGAAGGCACAAGTTGCGCAAGAACTTTCGCGCCTGATGCGAGTGACGAACTTCCCGCAGTGGCTCGTGAATTCGGCGCTTGATGTCCTGGTCGGCGAAGCGTCGTCGGTGCTTTTCGAGTTGTCGAACCGGCAGTTCGAGTTGACGACCAAGGACGGCGACATCTTCGTCATCGATCACAACAACGCTGATCTCACGCGGTCGGTCAAGACGCTGTCCGGCGGCGAGACGTTCCAGGCGTCTCTCGCACTCGCGTTGGCTCTGTCCCGGCAGATGTCGACCATGTCGACCGCGGGTTCGACGAAGTTGGAGGCGATCTTCCTGGACGAAGGTTTCGGCACGCTCGATCCAGAGACGCTCGACGAAGTTGCCTCGACCCTCGAGAATCTCGCGCATTCGGGTTCGCGGATGGTCGGTGTGGTGACGCACGTGGCGGCACTCGCCGAGCGGATTCCGGTGCAATTCCGGGTCACGCGAGACGACTTGGGATCACGCGTGGAAGTGGTGCGAACCTGATGCGGTTCACGGTGGAGGCGTGGGACCCGAGCTACGGGTCACCGCTCGAGAACGATCAGTTGCCTGGGTCGACGGCCAAGGTCGACGCGGGTGTCGAGACCGACAAGTGGGCTCCCATCCCGTCGCAGAAACTTCCTGATCCCAGTGCGGTTCTTTTCGTTGACGGGGTTCGCCGCATCGATGCGCGAGTGTGGATCGAGGACGGGAACGGCAATGCGACGCAAGGCATTTGCGCGTCTTACGCCGCTGGCGTCGTCGTGTGCCGCAGTGGCAAGTCGGAGATGACGACGGCAGAGGTGCGGCGCAGTCTCATCAGCATCACCGATGCTCCCGACATCCAGACGAGTTTCGGCACCTACCGCGCGGCACGGACGGTCGCCGGCGACAGCGGGATCGGACCGGCACTGTCGAACATGGTGCAGCGCAAGTTGTTCGATACTGAGGTGACGGTCGCCGTCAATGCACGCGACGGGTCGGAGGACCTCCTCGTCGTCGACGGTCCGCTCCGCAACCGATCGAACCTTGCCCGGACGCTCGGCTACATCAAGACTCATCACGCCGAGTACCTGCCCACCGAACTGAACACTGTTGTATCAGCGCTGCAGGCTGGCGAGCGCAGTCCCGTGTTCCTGCTCGAGACCAACTGGGGCCGATACGCGTGGTACCTGCGACTCCCCTGCCCGCCAAGTGCGCCGTGGGCGGGTGTCGTGCGCATCGAGGCGTCGTCGGAACTGCGGCTCGCCGACGTGATTTCGCTGGCGAATCTCAGCCAGTCCGTACTGCCCCGATACGCATCGCTGGAGTACAAGGACTCTCGGGCACCGCAGAATCTGTTCCCGATTGCGGGGCTGGAGAAGGCGCTGAAGCACCGGCTCGGGGATGCGGCACTGGCGTATCGGTCGCTGCGGATGGCGGCGCGGAGTTAGGCGCTAGAGCGTGGGACGACTAGCCCAGCCTCGTAGGCAAGCACCACGAGCTGTGCCCGGTCCCGCGCGTGAAGCTTGGTCATCGCTCGATTGATGTGGGTCTTCGCGGTCAGCGGACTGATCACCAAACGGTTCGCGATCTCATCGTTGGAGAGTCCGTGCGCG
>JAJFUQ010000001.1 GCA_021372355.1 Nocardiaceae bacterium
CCCGCCCGGCCGTAACGGGCGCTGTCGTTGCCGAACCGTAATCGGCGCATCCAAGGTGGACCATGGCTGGAGAAGATGACTCCGCGGCGCTCAGCGCTGAGGAAATGAACGCCTTTGCCGCGATGGCGGCAGGCGGGTCGGCTGATGAGCCGGTCGAGCACGACGACATTGCCGAGCACGACCCGGAAGCTGCAGCCGACCTTGCCGCGCAGGACGAGCCGGCGCAGCAGGACGATGCGGAAGACTGGAAACAGGCTCGCAAAGTCCCGTTCAAGGCATTCGATGCCGAGCGTCGGCGTGCGCGAGAAGCCGAAGCGAAGGCTGCGCAGCAACAGGAATACATCGCCCGGGCGACCGAGCGGCTGAACATGCTGATGGCGGCCATGCAGCCGGAACAGCAGCAGGTCGCGCCGCCGCAGGTTGAGGCCCCGCCGGATCCCGAACAGGACATCTTCGCCTACACGAAGTGGCAGGCGCAACAGATCGAGGCCGTCAAGCGGCAGAACCAGGCCCTCGCGGAAGCGCAGGCCCGGGACGCACAGACCCGGCAGATCGCCACGCATGTCACGTCGCTTGAGGCACAGTTTGCGGCTCAGGTCCCGGACTATGTCGACGCGGTCGCGTTCGCGAAGGAAGCGCGCGTCAAGATGTACGCTGCGGCCGGACTGTCGCCGCAAGCGGCGCAGCAGAGGGTGCAGCAGGAAATCTGGCAGTTCGTCCACGAGCAGACCTATGCGGGCCGCAACCCGGCTCAATCGGCCTACGAGATGGCGAAGGCTCTCGGGTACACCCCGCGCGCCAAGGGGGGCGAGCAGCCGCGCAACGAAACCGGCCAGTTCGTGGCGCCGAGGTCCGACAAGCTGGACACGGTCGCCAAGGCGCAGGCCCGCAACACGTCTCTGTCGAGCGCGTCAGGCAGCGCCGGCAACAAGGGGCTTTCTCTGGAGGCCCTTGCAAACATGCCTGATCGAGATTTCGAAGCCGTGCTCGCGCGCGACTCGAAGAACGGCAACGAGGCTCTGAAACGAGCCCTCGGATATCGGTAAGCATCGCGTAGGTCACCGGCAGGACTTGGCTGCCGCTTTCGTTGGTCGTCGATAAGACCAGCCCAATCCGGGGCGGCGTAAAGCCCCGCTGTCGCCTGCTCGGCCGAAAGGAGCGACTCGTGATCAATGAGCCCATGCAATGGCTATCAACACGTTCAGCACGTCTGATACCAATGCTGTCAAGCTCTGGTCCCGTATCCTTGAGGTCGAAACCCTCAAGGCGACCCCGATCGCTCCTCTGATCGGGACCAGCGCGAACAGCATCATCCAGAAGAAGACCGAGCTTTCCAAGGGCGCCGGTGACAAGGTCACCTTCAGCCTGCGGATGCAGCTTTCCGGCGATGGCCGGACCGAGAACCAGACCCTCGAGGGCAACGAGGAATCGTTCACCCTCTATGCGGATAGCCTGCTGGTGAACGAGCTTCGCCATGCCGTCCGCGTCAAGGGCGATTGGTCGATCCACAACCAGCGCATTCCGTTCGACCTCATGTCCGAGGCCAAGGATGCGCTCGTCGACTGGACGGCCAAGCGCCTTGCGGTCTCGTTCTTCAACCAAGTGTGCGGCTACACTCCGCAGTCGAACACGATCTACACCGGCATGAACGCGGTGACCGCGGCGGCTTCGTCTCGAATCCTGCGCGCGAACTCGCAGTCGACGGATTCGGCCGTGGGGTCCGACACGACGGCGATCATGTCGCTGAAGTACATCGACTACGCCAAGGAAGCCGCGCTCCTGGCGACGCCGATGATCCGGCCCGTCCGCGTCGACGGCGAAGATGTCTATGTCTGCTACCTCGACCCGCGCCAGGTGACCGACCTTCGTCGGAACACGAGCACGGGCGAGTGGCTCGACATCACGAAGTCGGCCTATCAGGGCAGCCGGGCCAACAACCCGCTCTTTGACGGCTCGCTCGGGTTCTACAACGGTGTCGTGCTCCGCATGGCTCCGGACGGCATGATCCCGGCCGGCATCTCCGGCTCGTCTGCCGTGGCGAACACTCGCCGCGCCGTGTTTCTGGGGGCTCAGTCTGCCGTCATCGCCTTCTCGAAGGGCGGCGGGCCGACCACCTACAACTGGCGCGAAGAGTCGTTCGACTACGACGACGAGCGCGGCATCGCGATGCGCACCCTGTTCGGCCTGAAGAAGACCATCTTCAACTCGGTCGACTACGGCGCCATCGTCATCACCACCTACGCTGCGGCTCACACCTGATAGGAGGCCCTCATGGGTGTTGGTACTGGCACTTCTGGCGGCGTCGGTCGCGATCATGGTCACATGGTCGTGCATCAGATCAGCCGCTCCATCGTCTTCGGCGACAACGGCACGGCGAAGCTGGTCGGGACCATCCCGGCCGGCGCTGTCGTGCTGCGAGCCGGCGCAGTGGTCGGAACCGCGTTCAACGACTCGGGCACCGACCTCCTGACGTTCGGCTCGACCACCACGGCGAACGAGCTCGTGTCTTCGGGCATCACGCTTGCCTCGACCGGCGTGGTGTCGGGCACCGTGCTCGGGACGTTCGCGATCCCGACCGCGGACACGACCATCTATGCCAAGTATGCGGGTCAGAACTCCGACATGACGACTGGCGCCGCCACCGTCTTCGTCGAGTATCTGGCGCGTGTCGGCTGAGCCATGGGGCGGTCTTCGGGCCGCCCCTCCATATTGGAGGATAGACCATGGCGACCGGTACGGTCTCTCAGTTCAAGAACCAGAACCTTCAGGCCGAACGTCTCGACCTGAAGAACGGCACGGGCACCTGCTCGACCAATGCCGTCACGATCAATGCGGCGGCAGGCGTGATCACGACCGAAAGCCTGACCACGGCGGCCGGATCGTCTCAGGCAATCACGCTGACGAACTCGTTCATCGCGTCGACCGACATGCTGTTTGTTCACCAGAACGGCGGCACGTCGACCACCGGAACGCTTGAAATCAAGTCGGT
>JAJFUQ010000026.1 GCA_021372355.1 Nocardiaceae bacterium
GCTCGCCACGCGGTCAGCGTATCGCAGCAGTGTCGACCCTCGTTTCGGGGCTCTTCCCAGATGAAGGTGTAGGTCGGCCGGGCGATTCGGTCCGCAGATAGACGTCGAGGTCTCCCGACGATGGAGGTTCCTACGCCATCCATCCGAAAGACCTCGACGTGTCCGACACTACCCCGCCGGCCGGCTTCGGCCGCCCTGACCTAACCGCCTTCGCGGCTCATCCCAATCGGCCCTGATCGGGTCTGCTGACCCTCTCGACGAGAACGCAGCGACATCACAGCCACCCAACCCCGACCGTCCGGGAAGCCGGGGCACGTCACATGGGCTGTGCTGCGGGCGTGTCGAGTGGGTAGTCCAGGGGCGACGCAGGAGCGTCGACGCGACGTGCTGAGAGGTGGTTCCAGCTAGGACACAAGCTACAGGCATGGCGATAGGTCAGGAACGGCGTCGCTCCCTGCGCAGGAGGGAGCGCAGAGTCTCGGCGTTCGCGTAGCCGACCCGTAGCGCGATCTCGGCGGAGGTGAGGTCCGTGGTTGCTGAGAGGTGCCGAGCTCGTTCGATGCGAAGCCGTTGGACGAAGCCGAGCGGAGTGAGGTTGAGCGCCGCACGGACTCGTCGTTCGAGGGTGCGCCGGCTGGTGCCGAGCGACTGCGCGACGAAGGCGACGTTGAACGGTTCGTCCAGGCGGGCGCGCACGAAGCGTTCGAACTCGACGACGATCGGGTCCTCGTGCCGGAGATGTTCGTAGGCGACGAAGGCCGCCTGCGACGGACGCTCGTCGATGATGAGGAGCTTGGCGACATGTTGGGCCAGGTCGGGGCTGATCGATCGCACGAGTGAGAGCGCGAGGTCGATGTGGGCGAACGCGGCGCCGGCGGTGACGAGGTTCCCGTCGACCACGACCATGGTGTCGAGATCGAGGGCGACGGTCGGATAGCGCTTCAGGAACTCCGGCCCCAGGAACCAGCTGGTCGTCGCCCGCCGATGATGCATCCGTCCGGTCTCGGCGACAGCGAACACGCCGGTGCACGCCGCGGCGATCCGGGTGGTCGCGTCGTCGAGGCGCCCGAGTGAGGCGATGACCGAACGTGCATCTCGGTTTTGGAGGGCGTCGTGGGTCGCGGCGGCCGTGAGGGTTCCAAGCGCAGGGACGACGACCACGTCGAACTCTGCGGACTCCGACAGCGGGTGGTCCACCGACAGGGTCATCGATGCCGTCGTGGTCACTCTCCGTTTCGGTCCGAGGATGGCGAGTTCGATCGGGTCGATCCGCGGGTCGACATCGCCGCGGGCTCCGTCGGCCACCCGCACGATGTCGATGACCGACGCGACAGCCGAACCGAAGCAGCCGTCGATCGCGATCAGTCCGATACGCATGGCGCGAACAATAGCAATACTGCCGTATACGCCACTTCTCACATGCCCTTGCTCGTCATACGCTTAACTCGCTTCACCAAGAAACCTCGACACCTAGGAGAACCCCTCATGTCCACACCCGCATCACTTCCGTATGCCTTCGTCGCCAAGATCGTCGCGGCCGATGGACAGCACGACGCGCTCGCCGATCTGCTCGCCGGCGCTGTCGCACTCGCCAACGAAGAAGTAGGAACGATTGTCTGGTTCGCGGTCAGGACCCACGCCGACACCTTCTGGATCTTCGATGCATTCCCCGACGAGGCCGCTCGCGACGCCCACGCCAACGGCGCCATCGTCGCAGCCCTGATGGCCAACCAGCACCTCCTCGGCGCAGCACCCGAGATCCTGGCGGCCGACGTCCTCGCGTCCAAGCTCCCGTAGTCCGCCAACGCACGAGACGATCGCGCCCCGCCGAGCCGTCGCCAGGTCGCGACGCAACGCCACGCTGCGTTGCCGAGCGGTACGAGGCCTATCGGCACACGGACAGGATGCCGGCCGCGAGCGCTCAGCCGGCGAGGGGTCCGTCGCAGAGGAGAGCGACGTCGGTGTCGGGCAGAGCCGTGAGGCCAGCGCATCGCGCGACCACCAGAACCGAACCGCCCCTGCCCTGCGTTTCCGCAGGTCAGGGGCTGTTCGCCGGATCCGCCTGTCGGAATCGAACCGACGACCTAAACACGTCGGCTTTGCGTCTATCGCTTGATGCGCCCACTGGGCGAACGAGCCGCTGACCTGCGCGAACGCCGAGCGTGGGGGACGCCGCCATCCGGTGGTGACCGACGACGACCGACCAGTACCGACCGTTTCACCGAAGCTTGCGGCGGCGTCGAAGCCGAGCAAGCTCCATTCCTTTAGCTCACCGCGCCCTCCTCCTCGCCGGTCCCGTCGTCGTCGAAGACGTTTCAGGGGTCTTCTCAGATGACGGTGTAGGTCGGCCGGGCGCGTCGGTCCGCAGATAGACGTCGAGGTCTCCCGACGACGGAGGTTCCTACGCCATCCATCCGAAAGACCTCGACGTGTCCGACGCTACCCCGCCGGCCGGCTTCGGCCGCCCTGACCTGACCGCCTTCGCTCGACTCGACGGCCTCGGTCTGAGCGTGACCGGACAACGACTTGAACCGGATCGTGCGGTCCTCGCGTGCCGCGTGGTGGAACCAGATCAGTGGTGCCGACGGTGCGGCAGCGAAGGCGCTGCTCGTGACACCGTGATCCGGCGGTTGGCCCACGAGCCGCTGGGCTGGCGACCGACCGTGCTGGAAGTTGTAGTGCGTCGCTACCGCTGTGCCGACTGCGGACACGTGTGGCGCCAAGACACCAGCGCCGCGGCGGAGCCACGCGCGATGCTCTCGCGCACCGGGCTGCGGTGGGCGCTGGAAGGGATCGTGGTCGCACACCTCACCGTCGCCCGTGTCGCCGAGGGACTCGGGGTCGCGTGGGACACCGCCAACAACGCGGTCCTGGCCGAAGGCAAGCGGCTGCTGATCAACGACCCCACGCGGTTCGAGGGCGTGAAGGTGATTGGCGTCGATGAGCACGTCTGGCGCCACACCAGGCGTGGCGACAAGTACGTCACCGTGATCATCGACCTCACCCCGGTCCGCGATGGCGCCGGCCCAGCAAGGCTGCTGGACATGGTCGAGGGCCGGTCGAAGGCGGCGTTCAAGACCTGGCTCGCCGACCGCGACGACGCCTTCCGTGACGCGGTCGAGGTGGTCGCGATGGACGGCTTCACCGGGTTCAAGACCGCCGCTGCAGAGGAGATCCCGGACGCGGTCACGGTGATGGATCCCTTCCACGTCGTGCGCCTGGCCGGTGACGCCCTCGACAGGTGCCGGCGCCGGGTCCAACTCGCGATCCACGGGCACCGTGGGTTCAGGGACGACCCGCTCTACAAGTCGCGGCGCACGCTGCACACCGGCGCGGACCTGCTCACCGACAAGCAGAGCGACAGGCTACGCGCGCTGTTCGTTGATGACGCTCACGTCGAGGTCGAGGCGACCTGGGGTGTCTACCAGCGGATGATCGCCGCCTATCGCCACGAGGACCGGCAACGCGGCCGCGAGCTCATGGAGAAGCTGATCACCGACCTCAGCGCCGGCGTCCCCAAGGTGCTCACCGAGCTCACCACCCTGGGCCGGACCCTGAAGAAGCGAGCCGCCGACGTGCTCGCCTACTTCGAACGACCCGGCACCAGCAACGGGCCGACCGAGGCACTCAACGGACGGCTCGAACACCTGCGCGGCTCCGCACTCGGGTTCCGCAACCTGACTAACTACATCGCCCGAAGCCTGCTCGAGACCGGCGGCTTCAGACCCCAACTCCTACACCCCCGATTGGGATGAGCCC
>JAJFUQ010000035.1 GCA_021372355.1 Nocardiaceae bacterium
GATGTCTACGCCCTGGTGGTTGAGTTCGGTGGCTGCACGGTGCAGCGGGAGGACGGGTGACGGGGCGAAGATCACGGCAGGCCTTTCACGAGGTACGCCCACACGAGGCGCAGGACTAGGTCGAGCAGGTCGGTCATGGGGCCACCATCGGTAGCAGCATCATCACGAAGACGAAGGCCAGGAGGGCACCGGCACCGAGCGCGCCGAGGATCTCCCAGACGGACGGCCGGCTACGCATCGGCCGGCAGGGGATCGCTGATCATCCGGTTGTCGATGTCGCCGCTGGTCGAGATCCCGACGTTGCCGAGAGTCTTTGCGGGCGTCCGGTTGAACGTATTGATCGACGCGGATGCGATCGCGAGGAGAGCCTCGCGGACGGCCAGCTCGTGAGGGTTCGGGTTCAGCTTGGTTGCCTGGTCGTGAGCGTCCAGTGCGTTAGCTAGATGTTTGACTGCGTCGAACTGCATTGTGTTCCTTCCCAATCGGATATTCAGGCGGTGCGTGGTTATGCATCGGGGGCCGAGCGGACACCTAGCGGTGGCCCTTGTCAGCTCCCCTCCCCGGACTCCCGAGCACCATCGCCCCATAGCTCTTCTGGGCCAACACCGATAGCCACCTGGCCTCAGGGCCGAGTGGCGGTTACTGCGTTGGACCTAAGGGCTATGGCGTGCACTCCGTTGCGCTCAGGTGGTCACCCCAGTTCGGTGACACAAGGCAAGCGACGCATCCCTGCGTTGCCCTGGGCCGGTCGGTTTACGTCTGACTCAGCTGATAGCGACGTGTTCAGTTGTGAGGTCTAGGTGCGCTAGGTGACCTTTCCGATCCACGCGCCGAGGTTGGGTGAGTTGAAATAGGCGAGCGGGCCTAGCCGTGCGACGGCCAGGCCCGAGCGGTAGACAGTGATCTCGGCCGTGATGGGGCCGAGCTGGCGGCAGTGATGCGCCAGGGCGGAGAGCTTCAGTTCGCAGTGATCACAACCGCGCGCGGCGACGACGGAACTTGAACGGGTGCCGGCGGGCGATGATGCCGCCTCGGCAATCGCGGCATTTCGCAATGGTGCCGTCAGGCCAGCGAGGGACTCGATCGCGACGATGGAACGGACGATCGCAGCCCGGGCAACGGGGCCGAGGCTCATACGTGAAGCGAGAAGGGGCCATGTCACAGCGGAACCGAGCCGAGCAGCTGGCGGGCCTGAGCGCGATTCGCAGCGAGTGTTTCGATCGCCGTGCGGTCGAACTGCCATTCCTGCTTGCCGACGTGGGCACGACTCACCGCGGGGATGTGTCCCTGCTTTGCCCACCGCTGCACGGTTGCGGCCGAGACACCGAGGATCGCGCCCGCGCCAGTGGCGGTAACTACATCCTTGTCATTCTCAACTGTCACATGGCTACCGTAAACGCAGAAATCTGCGCTTTGGGTAGACACGCTGATCATCGTTATTCAGACACATATGGCGTTATGCTTGCGGTTATGCAGAACGCGGTACAGGTGGAGGGTGTGATCCCACCGATCAAGCAGGGCAAACGTCTGGAAATTGCCCGCGAATATAGGGGTCTGAGTCAAGCTGATCTCGCGATGCGCGTAGGCGCATCAGCCGGGACGATCAACCGATCCGAGCGGGGCCTAACGAAACCTCGTCGGCCGCTGCTGATCGCGTGGGCGCTCGCAACCGGTGTCAGTCTCGAATGGCTGGAAACGGGCGAAAACTACGGATCAGAAGGTTTGGGGTTCGAATCCCTACGGGCGCACAACTGGAGGGGCCGGGGACACCGGCCCCTCCAAATCGTTTATGCGGGACTCCCCAGCAATGTCATCCGTTTAGCGGACAGACGTCCCAAATCAGACCAAGCGGTCTGATCGTTCGGTTAGCTCCATCGCCGTGACTACTCGACGAGGCGTAGCTAAACCGGTGCCCACCGCAACCCTCGTCAACTTCTACCGCTGGGCAATCGCCAGCGGATTGCTCGACACGAGCCCGGCCGACGCACTTCCCACGATTAAGCCAGCAAAACCACGACCGCAGCCGGTCGCCGAGATCATCTACCGCGAGGCATTGGCCCGCTCGAACCCGCGTAGCCGCATGATGCTGCGCCTCGCCGCCGAGTGCGGAATGAGGCGGGGCGAGGTCTGCCAAGCACACACGCGCGACGTGATCGAGGATCTCACCGGCTGGTCGATCATCGTCCACGGCAAGGGCGGCAAACAGCGCGTCGTTCCCCTGCCCGACGACCTGGCCGTCGAGCTGTACGTCTACAAAAAGTCCGGCTACTTCTTCCCGGGCCGGATCGACGGACATCTCTCGGATCGGTACGTCGGGACCATCGTCGCCCGGCTCCTGCCCGGCAAGCGGACGATGCACAAGCTACGCCACAAGTTCGCCACCGACGCGTTCGCGATCGATAGCAACATCGTCGTCGTGCAAGAGCTACTCGGGCACGAGAGCCCGGTCACCACGCGCGCCTATGTTGCGCTACCAGACGACGCGCTACGCAAGACCATCACGGCGATGCAAGAGCGCCGACGCGCCTCGTGAGTCCCACGAACGCAAGACAGAACCAAACCGGCGTGCTCCGGAAAGATCAACGGTCATGAGCATGCAGGGTAGAGACGGCGCGCAGTACGTGCGGAATCAGACGGGGCACTCGATCACCAAGCACCTGCTATTGGGCTGGATCTTGCTCTGGATTCCCGCGATCTACTACACGATGAGCCCTAACCACTACTGGCACGCCTAAACGACGGTCCAGTAGGTGCCGTCGTTCACGAGGCGGAGCGTGGCACCGGCCGCGAGGGTTGTGCTTGTCACGGCTGCGGTCGTGAAAATCTGGTCGGTACTGGCACGTTGAACGGTGAGGGTTCCGGACGCACCTCGGTGCTTGATGACGAGTTCGACGCCGGTGTTCTCGGCGGCACGGGTCGGAAGTGTCCACGTGCCGGTGGTGCCGGTCCAGATCCAATGCTTCTGATCGGCTGAGAGCGTGCCGGGCGTGGTGTTCGACGCGATCGGCGTGCCGACGACGAGCGAGCCGGACGCCTTGAGGATGTTCGCCGCGACCCGTTCGAGGAACGTGTCCCGGGTGGCAGTACCGGGACCCCAGCCGAGTTTTCCCGATGCGAGGGCAAGGAACCGATAGAACGCCTCGCCGTTGACTTGCGCGGCGAGAGCGTTGTCGGTGGCGGCCGCGCGGGTGACTGTCAGTAGGCCGGTGATGATGTCGCCTGCCTTGGCGACGTAGGCCGGCGTCGGGCCCCACCATCCGGTGAACAGGTACTCGACGCGCTCGGCGAGCTGCTGGACGATCGACGCCCCTACGGTGTCGCCGCCGGTGGGGTAGGGGATCGCGTAGTTCGTTGTCGAGCCGGACACCGGAACCTCCTAGTAGGTGTAGAGCTGCGTTTTGTCGGTGACGCGTTTGAGGTCAGGCCACGTGATCGAGGGGTGCAGATACCGCTCGGTCGGGGACCAGTTCGCCGGTGGTGGACCCCATTTGATGCCGAGGTTCGCCAGATCGGTGTAGGTGATGTTCGCCGAGGGGGCCCAGTTGTCCGGCCGCACGGGCTGGAGCTTGGCCCCGATGGTCCAGTTCTTGCCGTCGTGCGCGATCGAGCCACCGATCCGGCCGTAGATCGGCAGGCCGCCGAGGAACCGATCGAACCGGGAGCCGCCGAGGTAGGAGAAATGGGCCCACTCGCCGCAGTGCGAGAAGTGCCGCAGGTCGGACCATTTGTAGAAGCCGCCGTCTTTCTTGGTGGACCATTCGATCTCGGGGTGCGGCGGGATCGAGGCTTCTTTGGTGGCGAGGTCGTAGAGGTAGTCCAGTGTCGGATCGAGGTAGATCCCGTCGTCGAGCCACGAGGTGGCCGAGTAGAGCCGGATCGGGACACCGTTAGGCATCGAGGCGGGCTTCTTGGTCGTCCACGGGCCCCACGCGGGGGTTTGGTGCCGGTCTTTCCAGTCGAGGGACAC
>JAJFUQ010000054.1 GCA_021372355.1 Nocardiaceae bacterium
CCAGCTAACGCTAGCCGCGATCGCGTTGCGCCGCCGTTGACCGTAATCGAAGGCCGAATCTTGACGACAGATCTGACGACAATCGCGACGACATTTTCGTTCCAGACCCCTCCAACACCGCTCTGACCAGCGGCGGAAACGCCAGGATCGCACGGTCTGCCTGGTCCTGGCAGTGTGGGGGTCAGGGGTTCGAGTCCCCTTAGCTCCATTTTCGAAAGCCGCCGACTGAACTCCCGCCAGGACGACATCATGCGTTGGGTTGCCGACGGCTGCCCGTATCGCGACTGGCCTAACGAAGCGCACAAGATCACCGCGCGAGCTCTGGCGAGCCGGGAGCTTCTGTCGATTCGATGGCCGAACAAGGTGTGGACCGCGGAACTGGCCGCGGCAGGAAAGTTCTACGTCGAAATCGGGCAGTTTCCGGTCCCGCGCCGCCGGCGGTCGATGAGTGCCGCGCGGGACAATCGCGAGGATGTCTTCGCATCGGATGATTCGGTCGGCGCGTGGGACCGGTTTCCGCTCGACGCGACGGCACGTGCGATGCGCCGAGTGAAGGCCAAGAGCAAGACCACTGAAATCAAACAGACCAAGCGCGTCATCAATGAGACCTACATGCGCTACAAGGTCGTCGTATCTCGCGTTCAAGTTGCTGAGCGATTTGTTCGCGCGACGAGCGAAGGCGACGTCCGTGCTCCTGGCCTCGAGGTCGTGGGTGATCGTCGGCCAGCTGGCGAGGGGCCAGGCGTAAGCCTGCCGGCCCTCGAGCGATCTGCCTGCGCTGCCGCACCCTTGCGCGTGATCACCCAATTTGATGCTCATTTTGGTGTACCTGGCTCACCAACGATAAATATCGCGACGGACGACCGGACCATGGCCGATCACGGCATCGCAGTGTGGGTTTGCGGACGTAGCTCGCAATTCACAGTCCGGTTGTACGGGTGGGGATTTGCCACCCCCTAGGTGTGGTTCTTCGGTGGCGCTTCGACGAATAGCGTCAATGTTGACCTTGAATATTACCGTCGAGTGGAGCAGCACATGGCTAAGAAATCCTGTTTGGTGTGGCCGGTCCCCGTGGCAGCTATTGCTCTGCTCATCTCCGGATGTGCGGACAATGTCAAGACCGACACGGCCACCCGCGAGCAAGGTGACCAGCCATCCGCTACGGCGAATGCCGACGAGAATTTGTGGATTGGTGGCGGGAATGTCGACGCGGAGCTGTTTAGGGCTTCGCCGAGGGACGATGCCTTCTATCGATTTGTTTCCCCGACGAAGAATCTCGCTTGCGGCTTCAATCTCCATTCTTCCGGCTACGAGGTCGGGTGCCAATCACCCGATGTGCCGAAACCCGAACCACGCGTGGGTGCCGATCCGTGCAACGAAGCGGGTGTCACCATCACTGCCTATAGCGTCCAACATGTTTGTCTGCCCGCGCTGACCCATGGCGGCGAGCCGGGGACCCGCGTCCTCGAATACGGGCAAGTCATTCGGGTCGGCGACATTGCCTGCAGGTCTGAAGCGACGGGAATGACCTGCCAGTACGGCCAGCGTGGATTCACCCTGTCGCGCGACAAAGTCGTTGTGTTCTAACCCGCTCAAAGCGTCACAAACACGGCCTCGCGCGCCGTCGACAGGCGCCAAATCCGACGACAAAATTGATGACAAGCGCGACGACATTTTCGTTCCGGACCCCCTCTGCAACGCTCTGACCAGCGGCGGAAACGCCAGGATCGTGGCCTCTGCCTGCGCCTCGCAGTGTGGGGGTCGGAGGTTCGAGTCCCCTTAGCTCCACTTTCGAAAACCGCCGAATCTCAATGAGATTCGGCGGCTTTTTCGGTTTCGGGGAGATCGATCTGTGTCCGAATTGCCGAGTTGACGACGGTTGCGACAAAACCCGACAACTGAGGCGTCAGCTTGTCAGTTGAGGAGGCAGTACTCGCGATGCGCCCATGACCTCGATTGCGATGAGACGGTCTGCGGAATCAAAGTCGAGAATGATGGCGGCATTGTCGAGTTCGACGTCCTGGCGTGCGGACTGGATGGGTCCGTCGACCAGGTAGATCATCGCGGCGTCAGCGACCTTGTCGTACTCGAGTCTCATCAGAAGCCTTCCCATCCGTAGTTCTTGGCCAGTCGATTCAGTGATTTCTCGCTAAGGCTCTTGAGTGCGGTAACGACGCCGCGATCGCCCTCGACAATGACGTTGTAGCGACCGTTTCGCATTCTGCTTGATGTAGACGTCGGCGCCATCCGCTTGTTTGAGCGCAGCGGCCGATTTTGTGTCGACGATGTGGTGCTGTGACATCGGCAACCTCAGCGGTCACACGACCTCTGGATGCTGTGGGCTGCTGAGCCCATGGCGGCACCAACTACACGAACGCAGCCTCAAGCTCCTGGTCAGAACCACCGGCGAGGAGCTGTGCGTACCTGCCGTCCCGCTCGACAAGCTCGTCGTGAGTGCCGATCTCGACGATCCGGCCATGGTCGAGCACAGCGATCTGGTCGGCGTTCCGGACGGTCGAGAGCCGATGCGCGATCACGATCGTCGTCCGCTCGCGCGACAGGCGATCGAACGCCTCCTGCACGGCACGCTCGGTCTGATTGTCGAGCGCGCTCGTTGCCTCATCGAGAACGAGCACTCGCGGATCGCGCAGTAGCGTCCGTGCGATGGCGATCCGCTGCTTCTCGCCGCCGGAGAATCGATGTCCGCGAGACCCGACGATGGTGTCGTACCCGTCGGGTAGCGACGAGATCAACTCGTGCACCTGGGCCGCTTTGGTCGCGCGCAATATCTCGGCGTCGGTGGCGTCCGGGCGCGCATAGCGAAGGTTCTCGAGCACGGTTGTGTGCAGGAGGTAGGTGTCCTGGCTGACCACTCCGACGATCGAGGCCACGTCGGACAGCGCCATGTCGCGGATGTCGATGCCGTCGACCGTCACTCGCCCTTCGGTCGGATCGTGCAGTCGCGCAACGAGGTTCGCCAGTGTGCTCTTTCCGGAACCGGTTTCGCCCACGATGGCGAGCGTGCTACCCGCCGGCACGGTGAGGTTGATCCCCGAGAGAGCTCGAGACTCTGTGCCGCTGTAGCTGAAGCCGACGTTCTCCAATCGAACATCGCCGCGCACTCGCCGGGTGTCGATCTTCACCGGGCGAACCGGGTCGGCGATGTCGATTGGTAGGTCGAGGTATTCGAAGATCCGCGCGAAAAGAGCAAGCGAAGCGGTGATCTCGACGCCGACGTTGAGCAGGCTCATCATGGGGCGGAACAGGTTCGACTGCAGCGCGGTGAACGCGACAAGCGTGCCGATCGTCATCCCGCCAGAGGTCGCGGGCAGGCCTGCGCTCAGATAGAGGAGTGCAGGTATAGCGGCGAAA
>JAJFUQ010000056.1 GCA_021372355.1 Nocardiaceae bacterium
CACGACGTAGTTCGCGGCCTGGCAACTTACTGGTTGCACGGCGTCCCGCTGTGGTGTCCGCCCATTGCTTTCGCTCCACGATGCTCACCGTAACGCCCCGCGCTCTGGAAAGTTCTGGGTACGTGTTGTACCCAGTGTCCGTTTCGTGGTACACCATGTACCCATAAGCGTGTAGCGAGACCCATTGCGGGATCGGTGCGCAAGTAATAACAGTGAGGACTCTCTAATGGCAGCCAATCGCTCTAGCTGGATGGACGACGACCTCGATGCACTCCGCGATTTGGCGCGCACGTTCTGTGAGAAGGAGATCGCGCCGCACAGTGCCCGCTTCATCGAGCAGCACCACGTGGATCGAGACCTGTGGACCCGGGCGGGTGATCTGGGGTTGCTGTGCATGTCAATCCCCGAACAGTACGGCGGAGGTGGTGGAACATTCGCCCATGAGGCGGTCTTGATCGAGGAACAGGCCCGCATCGGTGATTCAGCATGGGGTGCGGCGCTGCATAGCGGAATCGTCGCCCACTACCTGCTCGAGTATGGCACCGACGAGCAGAAGGAACGTTTTCTGCCCCGACTGGCAACTGGTGAGATGGTTGGCGCGATTGCGATGACGGAGCCAGGCACGGGCTCCGATCTCCAATCTGTTACGACCAAGGCACTGCGCGTTGGAGACGAATACGTTGTCAACGGTTCCAAGACATTCATCACCAATGGCGCTCAGGCCGACTTGATCATCGTCGTCGCCAAGACCTACCCGACTGCCGGAGCTAACGGAATCTCGTTGGTGTTGGTCGAAGGCGATCGGCCGGGCTTTCGGCGGGGTCGGGTGTTGGACAAGGTCGGTCAGCGCGGCCAGGACACCTCCGAGCTCTATTTCGAAGACGTGCACATTCCCGTAGAGAACCTCCTGGGTACGACTGAAGGCCAGGGGTTCATTCAGTTGATGCAGCAACTTCCCCAAGAGCGATTGATCCTTGCGCTTGGTGCAGTGACAGTACTAGAAACAGCGCTCGAGTTCACTGTGGAATACACCAAAGATCGGCATGCCTTCGGCAAGCCCGTCTTCGCCTTCCAAAACACCAAGTTCAAACTTGCCGAGGTCGCCACCGACGCCCACATCAGCCGCGTTTTCATCGACGACTGCGTCGCCCGCCATCTGCGCGGTGAACTCGACATCCCCACCGTCGCGATGGCGAAATGGTGGACTACTGAGCGTGCGATGGTCGCCCTTGATGACTGCTTGCAGCTCCACGGCGGCTACGGCTATATGACCGAGTATCCCATCGGCAGGATGTGGGCCGATGCTCGCGTTCAGAAGATCTACGGTGGGACAAACGAGATTATGAAGGAGATCATTGCTCGGTCGCTTTAGATCGAATTCGACCGCTAGATTGGTTACGAGGGGCCGCGATAGCGAGGTGGCGTTCGCTTATCAAGTCGGTGGTGACTGTTCATTAGGCGGTCACTGTTCACTAGGCGGATACCCGGCGAGCTCGCTTCAAACGGGGGCCTTACTCGGCCGGCCTGGGCGCGCCGCGCCCGAGACAGGTTGACCTTGCTGCTGACGCCCTTCAGACGATATGCGCCGGCGGACGACCACCGGAGGCCTGCGTCGTCGACGATCACCCGCGTGGAGTCCCACCAACACTGCGCCTGGCCGCGCCGCCGCGCTCACTCGGCTGGCCAGGTTCACGGGGTTGCCGAACCAGTCGCCCGCGCGCGAGACCGCTGACCCGGACGCCACTCCAATCCTCAAGGAAGGCAGGTCATTTGCTGACGCGCTGTCGATCAGGTCCAGCATCGTCGTCACCAGCGGCGTCGGTCGTGATGAGACCAGCATGACCGCGCCCCGAGGGTTTCACGAATCTCAACCGGTGGGTTGGCAGCCTCGCGCGCAGCAGTCGCGAGTCGATTCGCGAGCCTCTCCAAATCGTCGGGCTGAAGCTTTCAACATGTTCAGCGCGCGAAGCCACGCATCATCTCCGTGGCCTGCCCGATGCCTTCCGTGAGGGCCCGCAATATGGCGACTGTTTCGTCTGGATTCCGGTTTCCGTGCTCAGCTCGCGCAGAGAGACGTACCGTCCCTCATCACCCAGTACGCGGCTTGTAGGAAGAAGGAGAGGGGTTGGGGCCACCAGTCGGCTTTGATCAATCGTGAAGCCCTGGGCATGCAGCCAGGCAATTAGATGAGTCCTTTCCTGGCGGCTGTCGCCCTCAAGACCGTCGTGCAGACATACTGAGCGAGGTCGTCTTCGTGTGTTGCTGACACCCTGGACCTGCTTAGTGCTGCGGCGTACCGGGACGCGGACAGGATGGTTCAGTGTTCACGCCGCGCACCTGGTGACTCGACGCGGGGACGCCGAGCACGGCGTGACCCATCGCAACGAGCAGCGCAGAGGTCTGTTCGGGAGCCAGGCCAGTGCCGCGGTAGTGCAAGATCGATTGAATGGCTCCGATCGCTCCATGAACCATCGCCCGAAGTTCAATCTC
>JAJFUQ010000060.1 GCA_021372355.1 Nocardiaceae bacterium
GCTGGCGCCGCCAGTCGTCCGGCGTAGCGCGCCGGGGTTCTTTGAAGCGGAGGTACAGCGTGCATCGTCGAGCGATGAAGGGCGCCATCGTAGTTTCCATCGCCGCGGCGCTTGCCGTGTCGGGATGTAGCAGCAAGTCGAACACTGGCGGAACGTCCGGCGGTGGCAGCGAGTCCAAGCTGTCGATCCAGGCGGTTGGCGCTTTCGATACCGAGGGCAACGCCCTCAAAGCTGAGGCCGCAGCCACCCCGGTGAACCCGGCGGGTGACGGCAAGGCGAAGTGCAAGGACGTGGCCATCGCGATGACCGGCGCGCTGACGGGTGATGACGCCGCGCTCGGTCTCAACATCGTGAACGGCGTTCGCCTCGCGGTGAAGCAGCACAACGACGCGAACAAGGACTGCAAGGTCGAGCTCAAGGAGTTCGACACCGAAGGCAGCGCCGACAAGGCCACTCAGGTGGTCCCGAACATCATCAACGACAAGACGGTTGTCGGTGTCGTCGGCCCCGCGTTCTCCGGCGAGACGCAGGCCACGGGTGAGCTCTTCAGCCAGGCCGGCCTCGTGTCGGCGACGGCCTCGGCGACCCGTCCGACGCTGACTGACAACGGCTGGAAGAGCTTCTTCCGCGGTCTTGGTAGCGACGCGCTGCAGGGACCGGCAATCGCCAACTACGTCACCAAGGTCAAGGGTGCCAAGAAGGTCTGCGTCATCGACGACAGCACGCCGTATGGCACCGGCATCGCGGACGAGGTCAAGAAGACGCTCGGTGCGGCGAACGACGCATCCTGCACGATGCAGGTCAAGAAGGGCGACAAGGACTTCTCGGCCGTCGTCACCAAGATGAGCGCCGCCAAGCCGGACGCGATCTTCTACGGCGGTTACTACGCCGAGGCTGCACCGCTCCTGTCGCAGCTGCGTGCGGGCAACGTCGAGGCGGTGTTCTCGGCCGGTGACGGTGTCAACGACCCGAAGTTCGTCGAGCTTGCCGGTAACGCGGCCAAGGGCGCCATCCTTGGTTGCCCGTGTGGTGAGGGTCCGGAGTCGTTCCAGAAGGCATACGCGGACCTCGCCGGCCAGGAGCCGGGGGTCTACTCGGCCGAGGCGTACGACCTCGCCACGATCATGCTGACGGCAATCGACCAGGGCAAGATCACGCGTCCTGACATGCTCGCCTTCTTCAAGGGCTACGACGGTCAGGGCCTGCAGGGCACCTACAAGTGGAATGCAAAGGGCGAACTCGAGAAGTCGGGCGTCTGGATGTACGAAGTCAAGTAGTCCCCTAGCAAGAATTGCGCCGCGCGGGGGTGAGGACATCGCCCCCGCGCGGAGCTCAATTCGAGGCCCGCGCGCAGCGCATTTTTGGAAGGGACGAGGAATGTCAATCGTCGCGCTGTCCGCGACTTCCGCCACCACGCTCGCCGGATCGATCAGCTTCGATCTGCCGTCGCTGTTCGATAACTTCTGGCAGCTGACTGTCGACGGTATCGCTTACGGATCGATTTATGCGCTGGTCGCGGTGGGGTACACGCTCGTTTACGGCGTGCTCCGACTCATCAACTTCGCGCACTCCGAAATCTTCATGCTCGGCATGTTCGGACAGTACGTCGGGCTGCAGATCATGGGATTCGCGCCCGGCCCGAACGTTTACAGTCTCGGTGTCGGAGAGACGATTCTCTATCTGATCCTCGCCATGCTGATCGGTATGGCCGTCGCCGGTGGCGCCGCGGTCGCTCTCGAGCGGACCGCCTACCGGCCCCTTCGCAAGCGCGGAGCCAAGCCGCTCATCTTCCTCATCACCGCGATCGGTGTTTCGTTCATCCTGCAAGAGTTTGTGCACTTCGTATTGCCGAACTTCAAGCGGATCTTCGGCGCGATCGGTATCGAGTTGCCGACATTCCTGCAGGGCCTCGGCGGTGCGTCGGCCGAACAGCCGATCCGTCTCGTCGCGCCGCAGGAGCAGTTCTCCCTGTTCGGCGCCAGCGTCACCAACGTCACGCTTCTCATCGTCGCCTCGGCGTTTATCCTCGCCCTCGGCACCGACCTCATGATCAACCGCACCAAGTTCGGCCGCGGTATCCGCGCGGTCGCGCAGGACCCGAACACCGCGACACTCATGGGTGTCTCGCGCGAGCGGATCATCATCCTGACGTTCCTCATCGGTGGTGTCCTTGCCGGCGCTGCCGCACTGCTCTACACGATCAAGATTCCGAGCGGAATCATCTACTCGGGTGGATTCATCCTGGGTATCAAGGCCTTCAGCGCGGCCGTCCTCGGCGGCATCGGAAACCTGCGAGGGGCGCTTCTTGGCGGGCTGCTCCTCGGTGTCATCGAGATGTACGGCCAGATCGTCCTGGGAAGTCAGTGGCGCGACGTCGTCGCGTTCCTCGTTCTCGTACTGGTTCTGATGTTCCGTCCGACCGGCATCCTCGGTGAAAGCCTCGGAAAGGCACGCGTATGAGCCCCTGTGCAAAGAGGACGGTGCACCCATGAGCCACGCGATGAAGAAGGCCCGGCCGCGCGGTGGTCTGGGCGACACCCTCCGCAGCTGGTGGGACGGTCTTCCGCGGGCCGGTCAGTGGGCATTTGGTGTGCCGATCGCGGCCGTGCTGATCCTCATGACGATGTATCCGCCGCCGTTGATCAACACGCCCAACACCAACTTCGCGCTGGTCATGGCCCAGGTGACGATGCTGTCACTCGTCGCCATCGGCCTCAATGTGGTCGTCGGTCAGGCGGGTCTGCTCGACCTCGGGTACGTCGGCTTCTATGCGATCGGTGCCTACACGGTTGCGATGTTGACGAGCCCGAACAGTCCGTGGCACAAGGGCGGAATCTTCGACTCCGGATGGGCCTGGTTGGCGTGTGTGCCGTTGGCCGTGTTGATCACCTCGATCTCCGGCCTGATACTCGGCACCCCAACGCTGCGTCTGCGTGGCGACTATCTCGCGATCGTCACCCTCGGATTCGGTGAGATCGTTCGATTGCTCGCGGACAACCTGCGCGATATCACGAGAGGCAGCGCCGGCCTGGCGTCGATCGCTTACCCGGTGATCGGCGTCTCGGACGAGAAGCCGAACGGACTCTTCTCGGCGGGTAACGTCCAGGGCCCGGTGAGTGCGGGCGTTGCCTGGTTCGTTGCCGGATTGATCCTGGTTGTCGCGGTGCTCATCATCGTCGGCAACCTCGAGCGAAGCCGCGTGGGACGAGCCTGGGTCGCGATCCGGGAAGATGAAGACGCCGCCGAGATCATGGGTGTGCCCACGTTCAAGTTCAAGCTGTGGGCATTCGTCATCGGTGCGGCGATCGGTGGGTTGTCGGGTGCGCTGTACGCGGGTCAGGTGCAGTTCGTCAGCCCGGAGAAGTTCAACGTCATCAACTCGATGCTGTTCCTCGTCGCGGTCATCATCGGTGGCTCCGGAAACAAGTTGGGCGTCATCGTTGGTGCGTTCGTCATCGTCTACCTGCCGAACCGTTTGATGGGTGTCAAGGTCGGCGATGCGACTCTGGGCGACTACAAGTACCTGTTCTTCGGACTCGCGCTCGTCGTGCTGATGATCTTCCGTCCGCAGGGCATGTTCCCGGTCCGGCAGAAACTGCTCTCGTACTCACGCAAGGTGCACCTGGCGATCGTGGGATCTCGCCGTGAGGAAGCGCAGGTGAACCAGTGAACGAACCAGGTCCGGGCGATGCCTTGTTCGACAACGAGGACATGGTCGCCGAGCTGCACCCGTCCCGACGACCGGTCGAGCGTGCGCCGGAGATCGACGTCGCTGCGGTCGACCCGGTGCTCGCCGATCCGGAGGCGGTGGCCGCCGCTGTCGCACCGACGCGCGAGATCTCCGTCGCCGAAGGCGAGCCGCTGCTGCGCACCAACGAGTTGACCGTTCGCTTCGGTGGTCTGGTCGCCCTCGACAGCGTGTCGTTCGAGATCAAGCGCGGGGAGATCCTCGGCTTGATCGGACCGAATGGTGCCGGCAAGACCACGTGCTTCAACGCCATCACCGGCGTCTACCGTCCGTCGTCGGGCTCGGTCCATTTCGATGGCCAGCCGCTCGGCAAGACCAAGCGCAACGAGATCACTCGCCTCGGCATCGCGCGAACGTTCCAGAACATCCGGTTGTTCAACGAGATGACCGCGCTGGAGAACGTCGCGGTCGGCACGGACGCGCGTCACCGCACGTCGGTGCCGGGAGCGGTCTTCCGTACGTTGCGGCACCGGCGGGAAGAACACGACGCGGTCGACCGCGGTATGGCGCTCCTGGAATTCGTGGGCATCGCCCCGCGGGCTCTCGAGAAGGCGAAGAACCTTTCGTACGGTGACCAGCGCCGACTGGAGATCGCACGAGCTCTCGCCACTGAGCCGAAGCTGTTGTGCCTCGATGAACCGGCCGCCGGCTTCAACCCGGCCGAGAAGGCCGCGCTGATGGATCTCATCCGGAAGATCCGCGATGACGGCTTCACGGTGCTGCTCATCGAGCACGACATGCGGCTCGTCATGGGCGTGACGGATCGGATCGTCGTGCTGGAATTCGGAAAGAAGATCGCCGACGACCTGCCGGCCGCGATCCGCGACAATCCCGCGGTGGTTGCCGCATACCTGGGGGTCCCTGATGACGACGAGTGACGTGATGCTCGAGGTCACCGACATGGTCGTCTCGTACGGTCGTATCGAGGCGTTGCACGGTATCTCGATGGAAGTTCGGACGGGAGAACTCGTCACACTGCTCGGTGCCAACGGCGCCGGCAAGACGACGACGATGCGGGCGCTGTCCGGCCTGCTGCCGCTGCGGAGCGGAAAGATCCTGTTCGAAGGCCGGGACCTGACGCACGTGCAGGCACACAAGCGTGTCGGTGAGGGTCTCATCCAAGCGCCCGAAGGACGCGGTGTCTTCCCGGGTATGACGGTCCAGGAGAACCTGGATATGGGTTGCTACCTGCGGAAGTTCAGCAACAGTGCCGAGTACAAGGCGCGTCTCGAGTGGGTTTTCGAACTCTTTCCGAGGCTGCTCGAGAGACGGACCCAAACCGGCGGCACGCTCTCGGGTGGTGAGCAGCAAATGGTCGCGATCGGGCGTGCGTTGATGGCGCGACCGAAGCTCCTGCTCCTCGACGAGCCGTCGATGGGTTTGGCGCCCAAGGTGATTCAGCAGATCTTCCGGAT